>NZ_LMDO01000046.1:0-15767 GCF_001425105.1 Pseudomonas sp. Root401
CTGGGCAGCACCAGTGATCATGTTTTTTACGTAGTCGGCGTGACCTGGGCAGTCAACGTGTGCGTAGTGACGCACGGCCGAATCGTATTCAACGTGAGCAGTGTTGATGGTGATACCGCGAGCTTTCTCTTCCGGGGCGCTGTCGATCTTGTCGAAGTCAACCTTGGCCGAACCGAAAACTTCGGAGCAGACACGGGTCAGAGCAGCGGTCAGCGTGGTTTTACCGTGGTCAACGTGACCAATGGTGCCAACGTTGACGTGCGGTTTGTTCCGTTCAAATTTTTCTTTAGCCACGACAATTAACTCCTAGCTTAAAGGGGCTGAATCAGCCTTGCTTTTTGGTAACAGTCTCGACGATATGCGACGGAGCTGTATTGTATTTTTTGAATTCCATAGAGTAGCTTGCGCGACCCTGAGACATGGAACGAACGTCGGTCGCGTAACCGAACATTTCACCCAACGGGACCTCAGCACGAATCACTTTGCCGGAAACCGTATCTTCCATACCCAGAATCATGCCACGACGACGGTTAAGGTCGCCCATGACATCACCCATGTAGTCTTCAGGCGTAACGACCTCTACCGCCATGATCGGCTCAAGCAACTCACCACCGCCCTTCTGGGCCAGTTGCTTGGTTGCCATGGAAGCAGCCACCTTAAACGCCATCTCGTTGGAGTCGACGTCATGGTAAGAACCATCGAACACAGTCGCCTTCAGGCCGATCAGCGGATAGCCGGCGACAACGCCGTTCTTCATCTGCTCTTCGATACCCTTCTGGATCGCCGGGATGTATTCCTTAGGAACCACACCACCTACGACTTCGTTCAGGAATTGCAGACCTTCCTGACCTTCGTCAGCAGGTGCAAAACGAATCCAGCAATGACCGAACTGGCCACGACCGCCGGACTGGCGAACGAACTTGCCTTCGATTTCGCAGCTCTTCGTGATGCGCTCACGATAGGAAACCTGAGGCTTACCGATGTTGGCTTCGACGTTGAACTCACGGCGCATCCGGTCAACCAGGATGTCCAGGTGCAACTCGCCCATGCCCGAGATGATCGTCTGACCAGTCTCTTCATCAGTCTTGACGCGGAAAGACGGGTCTTCCTGAGCAAGCTTGCCCAGAGCGATACCCATTTTTTCCTGGTCGTCCTTGGTCTTAGGCTCAACGGCAACCGAAATAACCGGCTCCGGGAAGTCCATGCGAACCAGGATGATTGGCTTGTCGCCATTGCACAAGGTTTCACCAGTGGTGACATCCTTCATGCCGATCAAGGCCGCGATGTCACCAGCGCGCACTTCCTTGATCTCTTCGCGGGCGTTTGCGTGCATTTGCACCATACGACCTACGCGCTCTTTCTTGCCTTTTACAGAGTTGATCACGCCGTCGCCGGAGTTCAACACGCCCGAGTAAACACGGACAAAGGTCAAGGTACCCACGAATGGGTCGGTAGCGATCTTGAACGCCAGAGCCGAGAACGGCTCGTTGTCGTCTGCATGACGCTCCAGCTCGACAGTCTCGTCATCCGGGTCAGTACCCTTGATGGCAGGAATGTCGGTCGGCGCAGGCAGGAAGTCGATAACGGCGTCGAGAACCAGGGGAACACCCTTGTTCTTGAAGGAAGAACCGCAAACAGCCAGGACGATTTCACCAGCGATAGTACGCTGACGCAGAGCGGCCTTGATTTCCTCGTTGGTGAGTTCTTCACCCTCGAGGTACTTGTTCATCAGCTCTTCGCTGGCTTCGGCCGCAGCCTCAACCATGTTGCTGCGCCATTGCTCGGCTTCTTCCAGCAACTCAGCAGGAATGTCCTTGCGAACAGGGACCATGCCTTTGTCAGCATCGTTCCAGTAGACCGCTTGCATGTTGATCAGATCGATCTGACCCTGGAAGTTGTCCTCGGAACCGATAGCCAGCTGGATAGGCACTGGAGTGTGGCCCAGACGCTGCTTGATCTGACCGATCACGCGCAGGAAGTTGGCACCAGCACGGTCCATCTTGTTCACATAAACAAGACGCGGAACGCCGTATTTGTTGGCTTGACGCCATACGGTTTCCGACTGAGGCTCAACACCCGAAGTGCCGCAGAATACAACCACAGCGCCGTCGAGTACGCGCAGGGAACGTTCTACTTCAATGGTGAAGTCAACGTGGCCCGGGGTATCGATGACGTTGAAGCGGTGCTCGTCCTTGTACTGCTTCTCGGAACCCTTCCAGAAAGCGGTAATGGCAGCAGAAGTAATGGTAATACCACGCTCCTGCTCCTGCACCATCCAGTCGGTGGTCGCGGCGCCATCATGCACCTCGCCCATCTTGTGACTTTTGCCGGTGTAAAAAAGGACGCGCTCGGTGGTGGTGGTTTTACCAGCATCCACGTGAGCAACGATACCGATGTTACGGTAGCGGTTAATCGGTGTAGTACGAGCCATAAAGCCCTCGCAAATTGAGTGACGCTAAAATTAGAAGCGGTAGTGCGAGAAAGCCTTGTTGGCTTCAGCCATACGGTGCACGTCTTCACGCTTCTTAACTGCAGCACCTTTACCTTCAGCAGCGTCCAACAGTTCGCCAGCCAAACGCAGGGCCATGGACTTCTCGCCGCGCTTGCGGGCGAAGTCTACCAACCAGCGCATTGCCAGGGCGTTACGACGGGACGGACGAACTTCGACCGGAACCTGGTAAGTAGCACCGCCTACACGGCGCGACTTCACTTCGACCAGCGGAGCGATGGCGTCGAGAGCTTTCTCGAAGATTTCCAGGGGATCGCTGTTCTTGCGTTCCTTAACTTTGTCCAGTGCGCCATAAACGATACGCTCGGCAACGGCTTTCTTGCCGCTTTCCATTACGTGGTTCATGAACTTGGCGAGAATCTGGCTTCCGTATTTCGGATCGTCCAGAATCTCACGTTTGGCTGCTACGCGACGTCTTGGCATTGATAAGCCCTCAAACGGTCTTCAGGTTAGCCCGGGACAGCAGATGCGTGCCCGACCTTACTCTTATCGACTCAATAAAATTAAAAACTGCAAAACGGCCGATTATTTCGGACGCTTGGTACCGTACTTCGAACGACCTTGGTTACGACCTTTAACGCCGGAAGTATCCAAAGAGCCGCGAACGGTGTGGTAACGAACACCTGGCAAGTCTTTTACACGACCGCCACGGATCAGTACCACGCTGTGTTCTTGCAGGTTGTGGCCTTCACCGCCGATGTACGAGGAAACCTCGAAACCGTTGGTCAGACGCACACGGCATACTTTACGCAGTGCCGAGTTAGGTTTTTTCGGCGTGGTGGTATACACACGGGTGCATACGCCACGACGTTGCGGGCAGTTCTGCAGCGCAGGCACGTCGGATTTCTCGACGATACGCTTACGCGGCTGACGTACCAGCTGGTTGATAGTTGCCATCTACTAGCTCCACTGTTGTCTTGCGACGCTATTGTCTTACAAGAAAAGCAAAATGGCAGGAACGAATTCCCGCCAAATTTAGGGGATCAAGAGTCTAAAGAGGATCTTGTCCCCAGTCAAGGCAAGGCCCCGACCTCCCCGCCCGCCGGATCTCGACAATTTGTCTCGATCCGCCGAACGGGGCGACCAGGGCCAGGCACTCAATTACCGCAGAACTCAGTTACCACTCGAGTTCAGTGCTTCGGTCAGTGCAGCTTCCACTTCACTGGCGCTTACGCGCAACGGCTTGTCAGCATCACGGCGACGCTTGCGCTCGCTGTGATAGGCCAAACCGGTACCAGCCGGGATCAGACGACCCACGACCACGTTTTCTTTCAGGCCGCGCAGATAATCGCGCTTGCCGGTTACCGCCGCTTCGGTCAGTACGCGGGTGGTTTCCTGGAAGGAAGCCGCCGAGATGAACGATTCGGTGGACAACGACGCCTTGGTGATACCCAGCAGCACACGAGTGAACTTGGAGACAAACTTGTCTTCGGTCGCCAGGCGCTCGTTTTCCACCAGTACGTGAGTCAGTTCCATCTGGTCGCCCTTGATGAAACTCGAGTCGCCGGATTCAGCGATCTCGACCTTACGCAGCATCTGACGCAGGATGGTCTCGATGTGCTTGTCGTTGATCTTCACGCCTTGCAGACGGTAAACGTCCTGGATCTCGTTCACGATGTACTTGGCCAGCGCACTCACACCCAGCAGACGCAGGATGTCGTGTGGATCGCTCGGGCCGTCCGAGATAACTTCGCCGCGGTTTACCTGTTCGCCTTCGAAGACGTTCAGGTGACGCCACTTCGGAATCAGCTCTTCGTACGGATCGCTACCGTCGTTCGGGGTAATGACCAGGCGACGCTTGCCCTTGGTCTCTTTACCGAACGCGATGGTGCCGCTGACTTCAGCCAGAATCGAGGCTTCTTTCGGACGACGAGCTTCGAACAAGTCGGCAACACGCGGCAGACCACCGGTGATGTCGCGGGTTTTCGAAGTTTCCTGCGGGATACGGGCGATAACATCACCGATCGCGATCCGCGCGCCGTCCGCAACACCGACCAGGGCGTTGGCTGGCAGGAAGTACTGAGCGATTACGTCAGTGCCTGGCAGCAACAGATCCTTGCCGTTGTCGTCGACCATCTTCACAGCAGGACGGATGTCCTTGCCAGCAGCTGGACGATCTTTCGCATCGAGTACTTCAATGTTGGTCATACCGGTCAATTCGTCGGTCTGACGCTTGATCGTGATGCCTTCTTCCATGCCCACGTAGGTCACGGTACCTTTCATTTCGGTAACGATCGGGTGAGTGTGCGGGTCCCACTTGGCCACGATGGCGCCAGCGTCGACCTTGTCACCTTCCTTGACCGAAATCACAGCACCGTACGGCAGCTTGTAGCGCTCGCGCTCGCGACCGAAGTCGTCAGCGATGGCCAGCTCACCGGAACGGGACACAGCAACCAGGTGACCATCCACTCGCTCAACGTGCTTCAGGTTGTGCAGACGGACGGTACCGCCATTCTTCACCTGAACGCTGTCGGCCGCGGAGGTCCGGCTTGCCGCACCACCGATGTGGAACGTACGCATCGTCAGCTGGGTACCCGGCTCACCGATGGACTGGGCAGCGATAACGCCGACCGCTTCACCGATGTTCACCTGGTGACCACGTGCCAGATCGCGACCGTAGCACTTGGCGCAGATGCCGTAGCGAGTTTCGCAGCTGATCGGCGAACGTACGATCACTTCGTCGATGCTGTTGAGTTCGATGAACTCGACCCACTTCTCGTCAACCAGGGTGCCCGCAGGAACGATTACGTCCTCGGTACCCGGCTTGAATACGTCACGGGCGATGACACGACCCAATACGCGCTCACCCAACGGCTCTACAACGTCACCGCCTTCAATGTGCGGAGTCATTACCAGGCCATGTTCGGTGCCACAATCGATCTCGGTCACGACCAGATCCTGGGCAACGTCTACCAGACGACGAGTCAGGTAACCGGAGTTCGCCGTTTTCAAGGCGGTATCCGCAAGACCCTTACGAGCACCGTGAGTGGAGATGAAGTACTGAAGTACGCTCAAACCTTCACGGAAGTTCGCAGTAATCGGGGTCTCGATGATGGAGCCGTCCGGCTTGGCCATCAGGCCACGCATACCGGCGAGCTGACGGATCTGCGCAGCAGAACCCCGTGCGCCCGAGTCGGCCATCATGTACATCGAGTTGAAGGATTCCTGGTCGACTTCGTTGCCATGACGGTCGATGACTTTCTCTTTCGAGAGGTTGGCCATCATCGCCTTGGAAACTTCGTCGTTCGCCTTGGACCAGAGGTCGATTACCTTGTTGTACTTCTCGCCCTGGGTTACCAGGCCGGAGGCATATTGGCTTTCGATCTCTTTCACTTCTTCGGTAGCAGCACCGATGATGCGGGCTTTTTCATCCGGGATAACGAAGTCGTTAACACCGATGGAAACGCCGGAAATGGTCGAATAGGCAAAACCGGTGTACATCAACTGGTCAGCGAAGATCACGGTCTCTTTCAGACCAACCACGCGATAACACTGGTTGATCAGCTTGGAGATCGCCTTTTTCTTCATCGGCAGGTTGACGACGTCGAAGGACAGACCTTTTGGCACAACCTGGAACAACAGCGCACGGCCGACGGTAGTGTCGACGATACGAGTGTTGGTCACGCTGCCGCCATCACGATCGTTCACGGTTTCGTTGATCCGCACCTTGACCTTGGCGTGCAGTGCGGCTTCGCCGGCACGGAACACACGGTCAACTTCCTGCAGATCAGCGAACACACGACCTTCGCCCTTGGCGTTGATCGCTTCACGTGTCATGTAGTACAGACCCAATACAACGTCCTGCGACGGAACGATGATTGGTTCACCGTTGGCTGGCGACAGGATGTTGTTGGTCGACATCATCAACGCACGCGCTTCCAACTGGGCTTCCAGTGTCAGCGGTACGTGCACGGCCATCTGGTCGCCGTCGAAGTCGGCGTTGTACGCAGCACAGACCAGCGGGTGCAGCTGGATAGCCTTACCTTCGATCAGTACCGGTTCAAACGCCTGGATGCCCAGACGGTGAAGGGTCGGTGCACGGTTGAGCAGGACCGGGTGTTCGCGAATCACTTCAGCGAGAACGTCCCAGACCTCTGGCAGCTCGCGCTCGACCATTTTCTTGGCCGCTTTGATGGTGGTCGCAAGACCACGCATTTCCAGCTTGCCGAAAATGAACGGCTTGAACAGTTCCAGGGCCATTTTCTTTGGCAGACCGCACTGGTGCAGACGCAGGGTCGGGCCTACGGTAATTACCGAACGACCGGAGTAGTCAACACGCTTACCGAGCAAGTTCTGACGGAAACGACCCTGCTTACCCTTGATCATGTCAGCCAGGGATTTCAGAGGACGCTTGTTGGAACCGGTGATAGCGCGGCCACGACGACCGTTGTCGAGCAGTGCATCGACCGCTTCCTGCAACATACGCTTTTCGTTGCGCACGATGATGTCCGGAGCGGACAGATCGAGCAGACGCTTCAAGCGGTTGTTACGGTTGATCACTCGACGATACAGATCGTTGAGGTCGGAAGTCGCGAAACGACCGCCATCAAGCGGAACCAGTGGACGCAGGTCTGGCGGCAGAACCGGCAGAACGGTCAGCACCATCCACTCTGGCAGGTTGCCGGAACCCTGGAAGGCTTCCATCAACTTCAGACGCTTGGACAGCTTCTTGATCTTGGTTTCGGAGTTGGTTTGCGGAATTTCTTCGCGCAGACGGCCAATCTCGTGCTCCAGGTCGATAGCGTGCAGCAGCTCGCGGACAGCTTCGGCACCCATGCGGGCATCGAAATCGTCGCCGAACTCTTCCAGCGCTTCGAAGTACTGCTCGTCGTTGAGCAGCTGACCTTTTTCAAGGGTGGTCATGCCTGGATCGATAACGACATAGCTCTCGAAGTAGAGAACGCGTTCGATATCACGCAGGGTCATGTCCATCAGCAGGCCGATACGGGACGGCAGCGATTTCAGGAACCAGATGTGGGCAACTGGCGAGGCCAGTTCGATGTGCGCCATGCGCTCACGACGAACTTTTGCCAGCGCGACTTCAACGCCGCACTTCTCGCAGATCACACCACGGTGCTTCAAGCGCTTGTACTTACCGCACAGGCACTCGTAATCCTTGACCGGGCCAAAAATCTTGGCGCAGAACAGGCCGTCACGCTCAGGTTTGAACGTACGGTAGTTGATGGTTTCCGGCTTTTTAACTTCACCGAACGACCACGAACGGATCATCTCAGGCGAGGCCAATCCAATACGGATGGCGTCGAACTCTTCGACTTGACCCTGGTTTTTCAGCAAATTCAGTAGGTCTTTCAAGGCCTTTCCTCCTGGCGGAGCAGAGAGCGGGCAAAACAGCCCCGCTCTCGATTCGCGTCACGTGTTATTCGGTTTCCAGATCGATATCGATGCCGAGGGAACGAATTTCCTTGATCAACACGTTGAAAGACTCGGGCATGCCCGGCTCCATACGGTGATCGCCGTCCACGATGTTTTTGTACATCTTGGTCCGGCCGTTCACATCGTCCGACTTCACTGTGAGCATTTCTTGCAGAGTGTATGCAGCACCGTACGCTTCCAGTGCCCAGACCTCCATCTCCCCGAAACGCTGACCACCGAACTGCGCCTTACCACCCAGCGGCTGCTGGGTAACCAGGCTGTAAGAACCGGTAGAACGAGCGTGCATCTTGTCGTCTACCAAGTGGTTCAGCTTCAGCATGTACATGTAGCCAACGGTAACCGGGCGCTCGAACTTGTTGCCGGTACGGCCGTCGAACAGCTGCATCTGGCCGCTTTCTGGCAGATCTGCCAGTTTCAGCATGGCCTTGATTTCGCTTTCCTTGGCACCGTCGAACACCGGAGTAGCCATTGGAACGCCGCCGCGCAGGTTCTTCGCCAGATCCAGGATTTCCTGGTCGGAGAAGGTGTCCAGCTCTTCGTTGCGACCGCCGATCTCGTTGTAGATCTCGTGCAGGAACTTACGCAGGTCAGCGACCTTGCGCTGCTCTTCGATCATACGGTTGATCTTCTCGCCCAAGCCCTTGGCCGCAAGGCCCAGGTGGGTTTCAAGGATCTGACCAACGTTCATACGCGAAGGTACGCCCAACGGGTTGAGGACCACATCGACCGGGGTGCCATTGGCATCGTGCGGCATGTCTTCAACCGGCATGATCACGGAGACCACACCTTTGTTACCGTGACGACCGGCCATCTTGTCGCCCGGCTGGATGCGACGACGGATTGCCAGGTAAACCTTGACGATTTTCAGCACGCCTGGAGCCAGGTCATCGCCCTGCTGCAGTTTGCGCTTCTTGTCTTCGAACTTGTCGTCCAGCAGACGGCGGCGATCAACGATATAGGCCTGGGCCTTCTCGAGCTGCTCGTTCAGAGCATCTTCAGCCATGCGCAGTTTGAACCACTGGCCGTGCTCAAGACCGTCGAGAACTTCGTCGGTGATTTCCTGACCTTTCTTCAGGCCGGCGCCGCCTTCGGCTTTGTGGCCGACCAGAGCGGAGCGCAGACGCTCGAAAGTTGCGCCTTCGACGATACGGAACTCTTCGTTCAGGTCCTTGCGGATCTCGTCGAGTTGAGTCTTCTCGATCGACAGTGCACGAGCATCGCGCTCAACGCCGTCGCGAGTGAAGACTTGTACGTCGATGACGGTACCCTTGGTGCCGGTAGGCACGCGCAGGGAGGTGTCTTTAACGTCGCTGGCTTTTTCACCGAAGATGGCACGCAGCAGTTTTTCTTCCGGAGTCAGCTGGGTCTCGCCTTTCGGAGTGACCTTGCCCACCAGGATGTCGCCTGCGCCTACTTCAGCACCTACGTAAACGATACCGGCTTCGTCCAGCTTGTTCAGTGCAGCTTCACCCACGTTCGGGATGTCCGCAGTGATTTCCTCTGGGCCAAGCTTGGTGTCACGAGCCACACAGGTCAGTTCCTGGATGTGGATCGTGGTGAAGCGGTCTTCCTGAACCACACGCTCGGACAGGCAGATGGAGTCTTCGAAGTTGAAGCCGTTCCATGCCATGAACGCGATGCGCATGTTCTGACCCAGGGCCAGTTCACCCATATCGGTGGACGGACCGTCGGCCATGATGTCGCTGCGCTGAACCCGATCACCCTTGCTCACCAGCGGACGCTGGTTGATGCAGGTGTTCTGGTTGGAGCGGGTGTATTTGGTCAGGTTGTAGATGTCGACACCGGCTTCGCCAGTTTCAACTTCGTCATCGGCAACACGAACCACGATACGGCTGGCGTCGACGGAGTCGATCACGCCACCACGACGAGCCACGACGCAAACGCCGGAGTCACGGGCAACGTTACGCTCCATGCCGGTACCTACCAGCGGCTTGTCGGCACGCAGGGTGGGTACAGCTTGACGCTGCATGTTCGAACCCATCAACGCACGGTTGGCGTCGTCGTGCTCGAGGAACGGGATCAGCGACGCTGCAACCGAAACTACCTGCTTCGGCGATACGTCCATCAAGGTGACGTCTTCCGGCGCCTTGACGGTGAACTCGTTCAAGTGACGAACAGCTACCAGTTCGTCGACCAGGACCTTCTTGTCGTTCATCGTGGCCGAAGCCTGAGCGATCACGTGATCAGCTTCTTCGATGGCGGACAGGAACACGATCTCGTCGGTAACCAGGGCGTCTTTCACCACACGGTACGGGCTCTCGAGGAAGCCGTACTGGTTGGTGCGGGCATAGGCAGCCAGGGAGTTGATCAGACCGATGTTCGGACCTTCCGGCGTTTCGATCGGGCATACACGACCATAGTGCGTCGGGTGTACGTCACGAACTTCGAAGCCTGCACGCTCACGGGTCAGACCGCCCGGGCCGAGCGCGGAGACACGACGCTTGTGGGTGATCTCGGACAGCGGGTTGTTCTGGTCCATGAACTGGGACAGCTGGCTCGAACCGAAGAACTCCTTCACCGCCGCAGCCACAGGCTTGGCGTTGATCAGGTCTTGCGGCATCAGGCCTTCGCTTTCAGCCATCGACAGACGTTCCTTGACCGCACGCTCTACGCGCACCAGGCCAACACGGAACTGGTTCTCGGCCATTTCGCCTACGCAGCGAACACGACGGTTACCCAGGTGGTCGATGTCATCGACGATGCCCTTGCCGTTACGGATGTCGACCAGGGTCTTGAGGACAGCAACGATGTCGTCCTTGTTCAGTACACCCGAACCTTCGATTTCGGTACGACCGATACGACGGTTGAACTTCATCCGGCCGACCGCAGACAGGTCATAGCGCTCAGGGCTGAAGAACAGGTTGTTGAACAGAGTCTCGGCGGCATCCTTGGTTGGCGGCTCGCCAGGACGCATCATGCGATAGATCTCGACCAGGGCTTCCAGTTGGTTGCCGGTGGAGTCGATCTTCAGCGTGTCGGAGATGAACGGACCGCAGTCGATGTCGTTGGTGTACAGCGTCTCGATGCGAACGACCTGGGCCTTGGCGATTTTTGCCAGGATCTCGGTGTTCAGCTCGGTGTTGCACTCTGCCAGGATTTCGCCGGTGGCCGGATGCACGATGACCTTGGCCGTGGTGCGACCCAGGACGTAGTCCAGAGGCACCTGCAGCTCTTTGATCCCGGCTTTTTCCAGCTGGTTGATGTGGCGAGCGGTGATACGACGACCCTGCTCGACAATAACCTTGCCTTTGTCATCCTGGATATCGAGGACAGCGATTTCACCGCGCAGGCGCTGAGGCACCAGTTCCAGGCTGAGGTTTTCACCCTGCACATGGAAAACGTTGGTGGTGTAGAACGCGTCCAACACTTCTTCGGTGGTATAGCCGAGCGCGCGCAGCAGTACCGATGCAGGCAGCTTGCGACGACGGTCGATACGCACGAATACGCAGTCTTTCGGGTCGAACTCGAAGTCCAACCACGAACCGCGGTAAGGAATGATGCGCGCGGAGTAAAGCAGTTTGCCGGAGCTGTGCGTCTTGCCACGGTCGTGGTCGAAGAACACGCCCGGAGAACGGTGCAGCTGGGAAACGATTACACGCTCGGTACCGTTGATTACGAAGGTACCATTCTCAGTCATCAGGGGGATTTCACCCATGTAGACTTCTTGCTCTTTGATGTCCTTGATCGCTTTGTTCGACGATTCTTTGTCGAAAATGATCAGGCGCACTTTTACCCGCAAAGGTACGGCGTAAGTAACACCGCGCAATACGCATTCTTTGACATCAAATGCCGGTTCGCCCAGGCGATAACCGACGTACTCCAGCGCAGCATTGCCGGAGTAGCTGATGATCGGGAAAACGGATTTGAAGGCCGCATGCAGGCCCACGTCGCGGAACTGATCTTTAGTCGCTCCCGCTTGCAAGAATTCACGATACGAATCCAGCTGGATGGCCAGGAGGTACGGCACATCCATGACGTCCGGCAACTTGCTAAAGTCCTTGCGGATACGTTTTTTCTCAGTATATGAGTAAGCCATCAGCGTTCCCCAGCTTGGTCACCTGCTTGTTTGGCCCCTCCCGACGGGAGCAGCCAGAAAATCGTGCAAACCCCATGGTTTGCGCCACCACATCGGGTGGTTACAGCTCGCTATCGGCACCGACCCAGTCGGCTGCCAATAACGGAAAAAGGCCGGTGGCAAGAGCCACCAGCCATCAGCCTGTCGCTTAACGCTCGGGCTGGAGACGCAAAGTCGATGCTTACTTCAGCTCGACTTTAGCGCCTGCTTCTTCCAGAGCGGCCTTGGCTTTGTCAGCTGCGTCTTTGGCAACAGCTTCCAGAACCATGGCAGGAGCGCCGTCAACTACAGCCTTGGCTTCTTTCAGGCCCAGACCGGTCAGTTCACGTACTGCCTTGATCACGTTTACTTTCTTCTCGCCAGCTTCGGTCAGCATGACGTTGAATTCGGTTTGCTCTTCAGCAACGGCAGCAGCAACAGCTGGACCAGCGGAAGCAGCAGCAGCGGTAACACCGAATTTTTCTTCGAAAGCTTTGATCAGCTCAACAACTTCCATTACGGACATGTTGCCAACGGCTTCGAGGATATCGTTTTGAGAGATAGACATGACTCTAAATTCCTGGATTGGGGGACGGCCTACGCGACCATCGAAATAAACAAAAAACGCGAAAAGGAGTGTCGAGCCTTAGGCTGCGGCAGCTTCTTTCTGGTCGCGCAGTGCCGCCAGAGTACGAGCCAATTTGCTGGTTGCGCCTTGAATCACGCTCATCAGCTGGGAAATTGCTTCGTCACGGGTCGGCAGAGTTGCCAGTACGTCGATCTGGTTAGCTGCGAGGAACTTGCCCTCGAACGCAGCTGCCTTAATCTCGAACTTGTCCTGACCTTTGGCGAATTCCTTGAACAAACGGGCAGCAGCGCCAGGATGTTGGGTGGAGAACGCGATCAAGGTCGGGCCGGTGAACACGTCGTTGAGGACACTGTATTCAGTGTCAGCAACAGCGCGCTTGAGCAGGGTGTTACGTACAACACGTACGTAAACGCCAGCTTCACGAGCCTCTTTACGGAGTCCGGTCATAGCGCCTACTGTTACGCCACGGGCATCAGCCACGACAGCGGACAGAGCAGCTTTGGCAGCCTCGTTGACTTCAGCGACGATGGCCTTCTTGTCTTCGAGTTTAATTGCCACGGGTTTAACTCCTGCTTGTTACCGTTTCATCCGGTCGAAACCGAATGTCGTTTTGGTGTCTGATTCGGTAAGGAACCGGGAGCACCATCTGCGTAGGCTTGTGGTTTAAGACTTGCGTCGCCTACGGTCTTGGACAGCCCCCGCCAGGCAGGGACCCCAATTTTTTGATTGGCGCAATTACTTGCGCCAACCTGAGTCTTACGCGTCGAGCGAGCTCTGATCGATGACCAGACCTGGGCCCATAGTGGTGCTCAGGGTAACGCGCTTGACGTAGATACCTTTCGAAGAAGCTGGCTTGATACGCTTCAGATCAGCGATCAGGGCTTCAACGTTTTCCTTCAGCTTGACGGCGTCGAAGCCGATCTTGCCAACGGAAGTGTGGATGATGCCGTTTTTGTCGGTGCGATAACGAACCTGACCAGCCTTGGCGTTTTTAACCGCGGTGGCTACGTCTGGCGTTACGGTGCCGACTTTAGGGTTAGGCATCAGACCACGTGGACCGAGGATCTGACCCAACTGACCTACAACGCGCATGGCATCCGGGGATGCGATCACTACGTCATAGTTCAGGTCGCCGCCCTTCATTTCAGCTGCCAGATCGTCCATGCCTACGCGATCAGCACCAGCAGCCAGAGCAGCTTCAGCTGCTGGGCCCTGGGTGAAGACAGCTACACGAACGGTCTTGCCAGTGCCGTGTGGCAGCACGGTAGCGCTACGAACGACCTGGTCGGATTTACGTGGGTCAACGCCCAGGTTTACAGCAACGTCGAACGACTCGCTGAACTTGACAGTCGACAGCTCAGCCAGCAGAGCGGCGGCGTCTACAAAGTTGTAGGCCTTGCCTGCTTCGATTTTGCCGGCGATAGCCTTTTGACGCTTGGTCAGCTTAGCCATTACACACCCTCCACGTTAAGGCCCATGCTACGAGCAGAACCGGCGATAGTACGCACGGCTGCATCCATATCAGCTGCAGTCAGATCCGCGTTTTTGGTTTTCGCGATTTCTTCCAGCTGAGCACGGGTAACGGTGCCAACCTTAACGGTGTTTGGACGAGCGGAACCGCTGGTCAAACCTGCAGCCTTCTTCAGCAGAACCGAAGCCGGGGTGCTTTTTGTTTCGAAAGTGAAGCTACGGTCGCTGTAGACAGTGATGATCACTGGAGTCGGCAGACCTGGCTCAAGACCCTGAGTACGGGCGTTGAAGGCCTTGCAGAATTCCATGATGTTCACGCCGTGCTGACCCAGGGCCGGACCAACAGGTGGGCTTGGGTTAGCCTGAGCGGCCTTCACTTGCAGCTTGATGTAAGCGGTAATTTTCTTGGCCATGAGGCACTCCAATTACGGGTTCGAACGCCTCGAAAGGCTCCCCGGTTACTTGCGCGTTTATCCCAGTGACGACAAAACCCCACAGCCTTGGGCTGCGGGGTTGGGATGCCTGCTCAATCAGACCTTTTCGACCTGACTGAACTCTAGCTCTACCGGAGTAGAGCGACCGAAAATGAGCACTGCCACTTGGATCCGGCTCTTTTCGTAGTTAACTTCTTCAACCGTGCCGTTGAAATCAGCGAATGGACCGTCGGTGACGCGTACAACCTCACCTGGCTCAAACAGTGTCTTCGGCTTCGGCTTGTCGCTACCATCAGCGACGCGACGCAGAATCGCTTCCGCCTCTTTATCCGTGATCGGCGCAGGCTTGTCGGCGGTACCGCCAATGAAGCCCATCACCCGAGGGGTATCCTTGACCAAGTGCCAAGTCCCTTCGTTCATGTCCATCTGTACCAGCACGTAGCCCGGAAAGAACTTACGTTCACTTTTGCGCTTCTGGCCATTACGCATCTCAACCACTTCTTCAGTGGGGACCAGAATCTCGCCAAAGCCATCTTCCATGCCAGCCAGCTTTACGCGCTCTACCAGCGAGCGCATAACATGCTTCTCGTAACCCGAGTAAGCATGCACAACGTACCAACGCTTAGCCACGGGACACCCTTAGCCAACAATCAAGGAAACAAGCCAGCCGAGCAGGGAATCGAGCCCCCACAACAGCAACGCCATTACCAGAACAACAGCCACAACGATCAACGTGGTCTGCGTGGTTTCTTGGCGAGTCGGCCATACGACTTTACGAATCTCGGTGCGAGCTTCCTTAGCGAGTACAAAGAAAGACTTGCCCTTGGCTGTCTGCAGGCCTACAAAGGCAGCAACAGCAGCAATGGCGAGCAATGCAAGTACGCGGTACAGGATCGGCGAAGCAGAATAATACTGATTGCCAACAACGCCAATAACCACCAAAGCGACTACCACTAGCCACTTGAGCAGATCGAAGCGAGAGCCTTGAGCTTCAGCTTTAGGAGTCATCTATGAAGATCCTGTGAAAAGAAAGCCAGACACACTGAGTGAATCTGGCAGGTCAGGAGGGAATCGAACCCCCAACCTACGGTTTTGGAGACCGTCGCTCTGCCAATTGAGCTACTGACCTAAAACAAAATCAGGCCGACCATTATGCCGGCCCGAAAAAGACATTACAACTGTTTACTCGATGACTTTAGCTACGACGCCAGCGCCGACGGTACGACCGCCTTCACGGATAGCGAAACGCAGACCGTCTTCCATCGCGATGGTCTTGATCAGGGTAACAGTCATCTG
>NZ_LMDO01000047.1:0-15660 GCF_001425105.1 Pseudomonas sp. Root401
AGCAGCTCGACGACCCGCTGCCGCCCCTGACCCTGCAATACGCCGACTACGCCAACTGGCAACAGCAGCACCTGCAAGGTGAACGCCTGCACACCCAGGTCGGTTTCTGGAAAGCACACCTGGACGGCGCCCCGGCGCTGCTGGAACTGCCCAGCGATCATCCGCGTCCGCAAGTGCAAAGCTATCAAGGCGCTGCGTTGGCGCTGCAGTTGCCCGCGCCCCTTAGCGCTCGCTTGCGCCGCTTCAGCCAGCAGCAGGGCCTGACCCCGTTCATGACCCTGCTCGGCGCCTGGTCGATCCTGCTTTCGCGCCTGAGCAATCAACCGCAGGTGGTGGTCGGCACGCCGGTCGCCAACCGTCCTCGGCGGGAAACCGAAGCCTTGATCGGCTTCTTCGTCAACACCCTGGCCCTGCGCATCGACGTCCAGGCCCACAGTCGCGTCGACCAATTGCTGGAGCAGATCAAGGCCACCACCCTCGACGCCTACAGCCATCAGGACCTGCCGTTCGAGCAAGTCGTCGAAGCCCTGCAACCGGAACGCAGCCTCGGTCACAGCCCGCTGTTCCAGGCGATGTTGGTGCTGGGCAACACCCCGCGCGACCAAGCCCTGGAACTGCCCGGCCTGAGCCTGACGCCGCTGCCCCAGCCCACCGGCACCACCCAGTTCGATGTGAGCCTGTCCCTCAACGACGACGGCGACCGTATCAGCGGTCAATTCGAATACGCCACCGACCTGTTCGATGAGAGCACCATCGCCCGTTGGGGCCAGCATTTGCTGCACCTGCTCGACGCCATGCTCGACGATGCGACGCAGCCGCTGGCGACCCTGCCGTTGCTGGACGACGCGCAGCGCCGGCAACTGCTGGAAACCTTCAACCTGGCCAGTGGCGTGCTGGACGAAAGCCCGAGTCGCTTCCCTCACGTCGTGTTCGAGGCCCAGGCGAGCCTCACCCCGGATGCCGTGGCGCTGGTCTGCGCCGGCAAGGCCCTGAGCTACTCCGAACTCAACGCCCAGGCCAACCGCGTCGCCAACAGCTTGATCGCACTGGGAGTGCAGCCCGACGACACCGTCGGCCTGTCCGCGCGCCGCAGCCCGCACATGCTGATCGGCCTGTTGGGCATCCTCAAAGCCGGCGCGGCCTATGTGCCGCTCGACCCACAGTACCCCGCGCAACGGCTGGCCCACATGCTGACCGACAGCAAGCCGCGGGCCCTGGTCCACCAATCCGGCCTTGACGAATTACCGGTGCCCCAAGGCCTGGCGACGCTGGAACTGGGCAGCGCGGCGCTGGACCAAGCCCCGACCCACAACCCTCAAGTGAAGGCGCTGAATTTCAGTCACCTGGCCTATGTGATCTACACCTCCGGCTCCACCGGCTTGCCCAAAGGCGTGATGGTCGAACATCGCGGCCTGCGCAACCTGCTGGACTGGTACCTCGAGGACCTGGCTNGTGATCTACACCTCCGGCTCCACCGGCTTGCCCAAAGGCGTGATGGTCGAACATCGCGGCCTGCGCAACCTGCTGGACTGGTACCTCGAGGACCTGGCTTTCCACGCCGGCGATGCGGTGCTGCTGGCGTCCTCCTACAACTTCGACCTGACCCAGAAGAACATCCTCGCGCCGCTGATGGTCGGGGCCACGCTGCACCTGGCCGCCGAACCCTTCAACCCCGACGCCATCGTCGCCCAGGTCGCCGAGGCCGGGATTACCCACCTNTGCGGTGCTGCTGGCGTCCTCCTACAACTTCGACCTGACCCAGAAGAACATCCTCGCGCCGCTGATGGTCGGGGCCACGCTGCACCTGGCCGCCGAACCCTTCAACCCCGACGCCATCGTCGCCCAGGTCGCCGAGGCCGGGATCAGCCACCTCAATATGTCGCCCAGCGCCTTCCACGCATTGGTGGACGCCGACCATCAACAAGGCCTTGCCTGCCTGAAACGCGTGGTGCTGGGGGGCGAGCCGATCCAGGTCGCCATGCTGGAAAAACTCGCCCAGCCACGGCCAGCGGTGATCAACAGCTACGGGCCGACCGAGTGCAGCGACGTGGTCGCCTGGTACACCGCCGACAGCGACCTTGAGACCTACCGGCACCGGTCGATCCCCATTGGCCGGCCGATCCGCAACNGAGCCGATCCAGGTCGCCATGCTGGAAAAACTCGCCCAGCCACGGCCAGCGGTGATCAACAGCTACGGGCCGACCGAGTGCAGCGACGTGGTCGCCTGGTACACCGCCGACAGCGACCTTGAGACTTACCGGCACCAGTCGATACCCATTGGCCGGCCGATCCGCAACCTGCAATTGCATGTGCTGGACGCTCACGGGCAACTGCTGCCAGTGGGCGTACCCGGCGAGATCCATATCGGCGGTGTCGGTGTGGCCCGCGGTTACCTCAACCTGCCGCAACTGAGCAACGAGCGCTTCATCGCCGACCCGTTCTATGGCAAGGCCGACGCCCGCTTGTACAAGACCGGTGATATCGGTCGCTGGCTGCCGGACGGCACGTTGCAGTACCTGGGCCGTAACGACGATCAGGTGAAGATCCGCGGCCTACGGGTCGAGTTGGGGGAAATCCAAGCCGCCCTCGCCGCACTGGCCGGTGTACGCGAAGCCGCAGTCGTTGCTCGCGAGCACGCGTCCGGCCAGCGTCTGGTGGCCTACTTGTGTGGCGAACCCGCCGCCGCCGAGGCATTGCGCGCCGAACTGCTCAAGCGCCTGCCCGAGCACATGGTGCCCAGCGCCTTTGTCGTGCTGGAGGCCCTGCCACTCACGCCCAATGGCAAGCTCGACCGCCGTGCCCTGCCCGAACCGGACCAGGACGCCTACGCCAGCCGCGCCTATGAAGCCCCCGAGAGCCCTGTGGAACGGATCATTGCCGGAATCTGGCAAGCCCTGCTGGGTGTCGAGCGCATCGGTCGTCATGACGGCTTCTTCGCGCTGGGCGGCCATTCACTGATGGCGGTCAGCCTGATCGAACGCCTGCGCGAACACGGCTTGAACGCGGATGTCCGGGCAATCTTCAGCACCGCCTCCCTGGCCGAGCTGGCCCAGGCCCTGACGCATGCCCCAAGCCCGGTGTTCCAGGCACCGGCCAACCGCATTCCCCCCAAGTGCGCAGCCCTGACCCCGGACATGCTGCCGTTGGTGGCGCTGACCCCCGACCAACTCGAGCGTATCGTCGACGCCGTGCCTGGCGGTGCCGCGAACATCCAGGACATCTACCCACTGGCACCGCTGCAACAGGGCATCCTGTTCCATCACTTGCTGGGGCACGAAGGCGACGCCTACCTGGTGCGCTCGCTGCTTGAGTTCGATGATCGCCAGCGCCTCGATGCCTTCACCGCCGCCTTGCAACAGGTGATCGATCGCCACGACATCCTGCGCACCTGCGTGCATTGGGACGGTTTGCCCCAGCCGGTGCAGGTCGTTCAGCGCCAGGCGAAGTTGCCGGTGCACAGCATTTCCCTCGACAGCCACCTGGACCCGCTCAGCCAGCTCGAAGCCCTGAGCGACCCACGGCAACTGCGGCTGGATTTGCGCCAAGCCCCGCTAATGCGGGCCTGCGTCGCCCAGGATCCGCATTCCGAGCGCTGGCTGCTGGCACTGCTCAACCACCACATGGCCAGCGACCACGTGACCTTGGAAATCGTCCTGGAAGAAATCCACGCGATCCTCCATGACCAAGGCGAGCACCTGACGCCACCACTACCCTACCGTGACTTCATCGCCCAGACCCAAGCCGTCCCCGCAGACATCCACGAAGCCTACTTCAGCCGCCGCTTGGCGGATGTGGATGCCCCTACAGCGCCCTTCGATCTGCTGGAGGTACAAGGCGACGGTCGCCACATCGAGGAAGCCAGCGTGACCTTGAGCGTCGAGCTCAACCTGCGCCTGCGGGCCCAGGCCCGGGAACGGGGCATCACCCCGGCGACGCTGTTCCATGTCGCCTGGGCACAGGTGCTGGCCCGCTGCACCGGTCGCGATGACGTGGTGTTCGGGACCGTGGTCGCCGGTCGCCTGCAAGGCTCGGCCGGCGCCGAACGGGCCCTGGGCGTGTTCATCAACACGCTGCCGGTGCGGGTGCCATTGACCGCCGGCGCCAACGAACAGGTGCTGGCCACTCACCGCGACCTGGTCGAACTGCTGGCCCACGAACAGGCCTCCCTGGCCCTGGCGCAACGTTGCAGTGGCGTGCCCAGCGCCTTGCCGCTGTTCACCACCTTGCTCAACTACCGGCACCAGCGCGACGACAGCCAGTTGCAGTGGCCAGGCATGCGCATCCTGGACAGTGCCGAGCGGACCAATTACCCGCTGACCCTGTCGGTCAACGACTACGGCGATGCCCTCGGCCTGACCGTGCAAAGCGTGCAGGCGGTGGACCCGCAGCGCATCTGCGCGCTGATGCAACGGGCACTGGAGCAACTGGCCCAGGCCTTGATGTACACGCCACGGATCCCGCTCACGCAACTGGACGTGCTGCCTGCCCAGGAACGCACCCTGCTGCTGGACACCTTTAACCAGACCGAGGTGGATTACCCCACTGGCCTGTGCATTCAACAGCTTTTCGAAGAACAGGTTCGCCGCACGCCAAACGCTTGTGCCTCGCTCGACGGCCGCCAATCCCTCAGCTATGCCGAGCTCAACGTCCAGGCCAACGGTCTCGCCCAGCAACTGATCGCCGCTGGCGTCCTGCCGGGGGATCTGGTGGCCATCTGCGTCGAGCGCGGCGTGGCGATGATCAGTGGCCTGCTGGGGATCCTCAAGGCCGGTGGCGCCTACGTGCCGCTGGACCCGAGCTACCCCGCCGAGCGCCTGGCCTCGATCATCGAGGACGCCAGGCCGCGTCTGTTGCTGGCCGATCCGGTCGGTCGCGCGGCCGTAGGCACGCTGCAGGAAGGCACTCGCTACCTGGCCATCGAGCGGGCGCTGGCGACACCGTCGAACAGCCGCGATCCGCAACCCGATACCGTGGGCCTGACGCCGGAGCACCTGGCCTATGTGATCTACACCTCGGGCTCCACCGGCAAGCCCAAGGGCGTGATGATCGAGCACCGCAACCTGGTGAGCTCGACGCTGGCCCGGGGCACCGTGTATGGGCCGGCGGCCGGCAAGCGCTTCCTGCTGTTGTCGTCGATTGCCTTCGACAGCTCCGTGGCCGGGGTCTTCGGTACGCTGGTCGGTGGCGGTACCTTGTGCATCCCGGATGCCGAAACCGCCCGCGACCCCGAGGCCATCGCCCGCTTCATTGGCGAACAGGCCGTCACCTCGCTGCTGTGCGTGCCATCCCTGGGCCGCCTGGTGCTGGCAAGCCTTGCCAGCGGCAATGGTCATGGCAACCTGCAGGAGATGATCGTCGCCGGCGAAGCCTGCCCGGCGCAGTTGGTGCAGGAATGCACCGGCCTGGAACCGGCGATCGCCCTGTACAACGAATACGGCCCCACCGAAGCCACCGTCTGGAGCACGGTGCATCGCTGCACCGCCGAGGACCTGGGCACGGTGCCGATCGGCCGGGCGATTCCCAACAGCCGCCTGTATGTGCTCGATGCACAGCGCCAGCCGGTACCGCTCGGCGTGCCGGGTGAACTCTACGTCGGCGGCGCCGGGGTTGCCCGCGGCTACCTGGACCGCGCGGCACTGAACGCCGAACACTTCCTCAGCGACCCGTTCGCCCCGGGCGACGAACCGCGGATGTACCGCACCGGCGACCTGGTGCGCCTGCGCGCCGATGGGGTGGTCGAGTTCCTCGGACGCAGTGACCAGCAAGTCAAGATTCGCGGTTTCCGTATCGAACCCGGCGAGATCGAGGCCTTGATGTTGACCCTGCCGGGCGTGCGCGAGGCGGCAGTCATCGCTCGCGAAGACACGCCGGGCGCCACGCGCCTGGTGGCTTACCTGAGTGTCGAACCGCACCTGGCCGGTCGTAATGCCAGCAGCACGCTACGGCCGTACCTGACGTCGCAGTTGCCGGACTACATGGTCCCGGCGGCGTTCGTGGTGGTCGAGCGGCTGCCGTTGAGCCCCAACGGCAAGCTGGACCGCCGTGCCCTGCCGGCGCCCGGCAACGACGACTTCGCTCGCCGCCAGTACGAAGCGCCCAACGGCGAAACCGAGACGCTGCTGGCGCAGATCTGGGCCGACCTGCTGGGCCTGGAACGGATCGGCCGGCACGACGACTTCTTCGAACTCGGCGGTCACTCGCTGCTGGCGGTGCAAGTCACGCTCCGGGCGCGGCAAACCTTCGGCGTCGAAGTGCCGCTCCGGGGGCTGTTCGAACACCCGTCGCTGTTGGCCCTGGCCGATCTGATCAACACCTTGCAACTGGCGCAGTACGAGTCGGATGAACTGCTCGACCTGCAACAAGAAATGGCTTCGCTGTCTGAAAGCGAACTGCTCGCTATCGTCTCCAAGGATGCTTAATAAATTGAACGAACATAACGATAGTCTCGACCAGTTGAAACGTGCCGCACTGCTGCGACTGCTCAAGCAACGCGGTGCGACGCGGGTCATCGAAACCGTTGCCGACGACATGCCCGGCGCCGACCGCGACGCCCCGCTGGCGCTGTCGTTCGCCCAGCAGCGGCTGTGGTTTCTCGACCAGTTGGACCCGACCGCCAGCGCCGCCTATCACATGCCCGCCTCGCTGTTGCTACAGGGCGCACTCGACCAGGCTGCCCTCAAGGCCGCCCTCGATCGCCTGGTGGCGCGGCATGAAAGCCTGCGCACCACCTTCCGCCGCGAGGGCGAGCAGCCGGTTCAAGTCATCGCCCCGGCCGATTGCGGCTTCAGCCTTGAGACCCATGACCTGCGCCATCTGCCCCGGGAGCAGGCCGACACGCAGGCCTCGCACCTGAGCGAAAACGCCGCCGCGGCGCCGTTCGACCTGCTGCGCGGACCGCTGATCCGCGGCACCCTGCTGCGCCTGGCCGACGACGAACACACGTTGCTGATCACCCAGCATCACATCATCTCGGACGGCTGGTCCATCGGCCTCCTGGTCAAGGAGTTCGCAAGCTTGTACCAGGCGTTCAGCGCCGGGCAGCCTGATCCGCTGCCACCGCTGACCCGGCAATACGCCGACTATGCGGCCTGGCAACGCCAACACCTAGAAGGCGAGCGCCTGTCGCGGCAAGTGGAATTCTGGCGCGCCCACCTGGCCGGCGCCCCGGCCCTGCTTTCGTTGCCAACCGACCGGGCCCGCCCGGCGGTGCAGAGCTACCGCGGCGAAACCCTGGGCTTCGACCTGCCGGCATCGCTGTCTGCCGCCATCGTCCAGTTCGCCCAATCCCGCGCGGCGACCCCCTTCATGACCTTGATGGCCGCCTGGGCGGTCTTGCTGGCGCGCATCAGTGGCCAACAGGACGTGGTGATCGGCACCGTCGCCGCCAACCGTGACCGCCACGACGTACAGTCGCTGATCGGTTTCTTCGTCAACACCCTGGCCCTGCGCGTGCGCCTGGACGCCAACCCGACCCTCGACCAGGTACTGCAGCAAGTCAAGGGACTGATGCTGGAATCCTCCACCCAGCAGGACACTCCGTTCGAACTGGTGGTCGAGGCCCTCAAACCGCCGCGCAGCGCCAGCTACAGCCCCGTGTTCCAGACCATGCTCTACACCAACGCTGGAGGCACCGGGGGACAGTTGCAATTGCCGGGGCTGAACCTGGAGTTCCTGCCCTCGCGCAAGGACAACACCCAGCACGACCTGTCCCTGCACATCGACGAAGGCGGCCCGAGCCTGTCCTGCAGCCTGTCGTATTCCACCGCACTGTTCGACGCCGCCACCATCGAGCGCCTCGCCGCGCGCTTCGAGCGCCTGTTGCGCTGCTTCACCGAAGCCCCGGGCACCCGTATCGGCGCCCTGGAACTGGACCCGACCCAAACCCTGCCCGAGGTCACAGCGCGAGTGCCGGGACCAGGACGCATGCCGCTGTCCTATCACCAAGAGCGGGTGTGGTTCGTCGACACCTTCGAGACCGGTTACCTGTACGACGCCAACCCGGTCTACCACAACATTGCGTTGCTGCTGGAGCTCACGGGTGAGATCAATCAACCGGCCCTGCAAACCGCCCTCGACGAGCTGCTGGCCCGCCACGACATCCTGCGCTGCCGGGTGTTGAGCGACGGTAGCAGTGCCTGGCAACAATTCGACGGCCCGGCCACCCTGGCCCTCGAACGGATCCAGGCCGCCCCCCACGACCTGGCGGACCAGGCCCTGGCGGCCACCCGTCGCCCGTTGAACATGAATGGCGGCAGCCTGGTGCGGGCCAGCCTGGTACAAGCCAGCGATCAGCACGCGATCCTGGCCATCGCCGTGCACCATCTGCTGGCCGACCGCAGCACCATGCAACTGCTCAAGCGCGACCTGCTGGCCCTCTATGAAGCCGCCTGCGCCGAACGCAGCGCCGAGCTGCCAACCTTGCCGTTGAGCTATGGCGACTTTGCCGCCTGGCAACGCCACCTGCCGGCCACCGTGCTGGAAAACCTGCGCGCCTACTGGGCCTATCAACTGCGTGGCAAGCTGCAAGCCCTGGAACTGCCCCTGAATCGACCCCGGGCGGCGGTGCATGTATTTACCGAAGCCACCCACGGCTTCACCCTCGAACCGGCGCTGGCACGGCGCCTTGAAGCCCTGGCCCGTGAAGTCGGCGTGAGCAGTGACAGCCTGGCCCTGAGCGCATTCACCGCCCTGTTGCGCCGCTACGCCGGCCACGATGAACTGGTGATCGGCACCACGGCCGCCTGCCGTGAACCGGCCCTGCGGGATGTCGTCGGGCCGCTGGACAATCTGCTGGTCATGCGCGGCCAGTGCGACAGCGACACCACCTTGCAACAGCTCTGGGAGCAGACCGCCAACAACCTGACCCAAGGCCTGCGCCACCGGCACATGCAGTTCGACCAATTGGTCCTGGCCCTCAACCCGGCCAAGGACATGAGCCGCACCGCGCTGTTCGATGTGCTCTTCAATTTCCAGCGCACCACCGAGCACAACGCACCGGTGGCGGGTCTGGCGGTCACTACCCTGGAAACCAACCTGGGTTACGGCAAGAACGACCTGCACCTGCTGATCACGGCCGACGAGTCACGCTGGGCCGGGCACCTGGTGTACAACGCGGAGTTCTTCGACGCGGCGTTCATCCAGCAACTGATGCGCCATTACGTGCGCCTGCTGGAAGCCTTCGTCGAGGATTCGCAGCAGCGTGTCGACGACGTCCCACTGCTGAATGCCGCCGAACGCCAGCGACAGGTCCTCGATTTCAACGACAGCGAAGCGGCCTGGCCCGATACCCTGGCCCTGCATCAGATCTTCGAGGAACAGGCGCGCCAATACCCGGAACGCATCGCCGTCAATCTGGGCCAGGAGCGCCTGAGCTATCGACAGCTCAACGAACAGGCCAACCGCCTCGCCCATCGCCTGCGTGCGGCCGGCGTGCAGCCCCAGGAGCTCGTGGCCATCGCCCTGGACCGTTCGGTGCAGATGATCGTCGCCACCCTGGCGGTGCTCAAGGCCGGTGGTGCCTACGTGCCTATCGACCCGAGTTCGCCCCAGGAGCGCATCGCCTACGTGCTGCGCGACAGCGGCGCACGCAAGGCCATCGCCCACCAGGACATGTGCCCGGCGTTGCAGGCCCTGGGCATTGAAGTCTTCGATACAGCCACGGACAGCGGCGTTAGTGCCGCCAACCTGCCCAACCTCAGCGCGGTGGACCACCTCTGCTACGTGATCTACACCTCGGGCTCCACCGGAGAACCCAAGGGCGCGTTGCTCGAACACCGCAACGTCGTGCGCCTGCTGCACAACAATCGGCTGGACTTCCAGTTCAGCGCCGACGACGTCTGGTCGTTGTTCCACTCCAATGCCTTCGACTTCTCGGTCTGGGAGATCTTCGGCGCCCTGCTCTACGGCGCGCGCCTGAGCCTGGTGCCCGAGGCCCTGCGCCGCGATCCGGTGGAACTGCTGGGTTTCCTTGAAAGCGAGCAGGTGACGGTCCTGAACCAGACGCCGTCGGCGTTCCTGCAACTGAGCGCTGCAGCCCTGGCAACGCCGGATGTGCGCCTGGAACGCTTGCGCTACGTGATTTTCGGCGGGGAAAGCCTGGAACTGGGCAAGCTCGACGCCTTCCACCGTGCCTTCTCCCACGTGGCGCTGGTGAACATGTACGGCATCACCGAAACCTGCGTACACGTGACCTACAAGGCCATTAGCGCCGCGGATATCGCCGCCGGAATATCCAATGTCGGACGGCCGATTCCGACCACCGTGGCCTACGTGCTCGATGCCCATCAACGCCTGCTGCCGGTGGGTGTGGCTGGTGAAATCTGCGTCGGCGGGCTGGGGGTCGGTCGTGGCTATCTGAACCGTCCGGCCTTGAGCGCCGAGCGTTTCATTGCCGACCCGTTCCGGCCTGGCGAGCGGCTGTATCGCTCCGGGGACCTGGGCAAGCTGCTGGACAACGGCGAAATCGTTCACCTGGGCCGGATCGACGCCCAGGTGAAGATTCGCGGTTTCCGCATCGAACTGGGCGAGATCGAAGCCAAGCTGCTGGCCTGTGACGGTGTGCGGGAAGCGCGGGTATTGGCCCGCGAAGACGCGAGCCAGGGCAAGCGCCTGGTCGCCTACCTGATCCCCAAGGCGGGCGCCGTGCTGCAAGTGGCAGCATTACGCAAGCAGTTGGGGGCGACCCTGCCCGACTACATGATTCCGAGTGCCTTTGTCAGCCTGCACGCCTACCCGCTCACCGCCAACGGCAAGCTGGACCAGGACGCGCTGCCGGCACCGGACCTGGATGCCATGTCCGAGCACGGTTATGCCGCGCCCGAAGGTGCCACCGAAATGGCCCTGGCGCAGATTTTCCAGGAGCTGCTGGGTCTGGAGCGGGTGGGCCGCAGTGACAGTTTCTTTGAGTTGGGCGGGCACTCGCTGCTGGCCGCGCAACTGGTTTCCCGGGTCCGGCAGCAGTTGGGCGGCGACCTGATGCTGCGCGAACTGTTCAGCCATCCCACCGTGCAGGAACTGGCCCGGGTGGTCGGCGGGCTGCCAAACCCCGGCACAGAGACCATCGGCCTGGCAGACCGCAGCGCGCCCCTGGCATTGTCCTTTGCCCAGCAACGCCTGTGGTTCCTCGACCAGCTCGATGCCGGCGCGGGCAGCGCGTATCACATGCCCGCCGCGCTGTTGCTGCGCGGCGTTCTCGATCAGGTCGCGTTGAAGGCGGCCCTGGATCGCCTGGTGGCGCGTCACGAAAGCCTGCGCACTACCTTCGAACGCCGAGGTGAGCAGCCGGTGCAGATCATTGCCGCGCCGAACTGCGGCTTTGCCCTCAGCGAACAAGACCTGCGCGCGCTGCCTTATGAGCAGGCCAGCCTCAGCGCGGCGCGGATCGGCAACAGCGAAGCCCTGGCGCCGTTCGACCTGGCCCGAGGGCCGCTGATTCGCGGTCGCCTGCTGCGCTTGGCCGACGATGAGCACATCCTGTTGATCACCCAGCACCACATCATCTCCGACGGCTGGTCGGTGGGTATCCTGGTCAAGGAGCTGGCCGCCCTTTACCAGGCCTTCAGCCAACACCAGGCCGACCCGCTGCCCGCCCTGCCGATCCAGTACGCCGACTACGCGGCCTGGCAACACCAGGCCCTGGACGGCGAACACCTCAACCGCCAGGCGGACTTCTGGCGCGAGCATCTCGGCGGCGCCCCGGCCCTGCTGTCCTTGCCCACCGACCGTCCGCGCCCGGCCATGCAAAGCTACCGCGGCGGCGACGTCCCGGTGCAGATCACCGCGGCGTTGCGCGAGCGCCTGGAACGCTTCTGCCAACAACACAACGTCACCTTGTTCATGGCGTTGCTCAGCGCCTGGTCGGTGCTCATGGCGCGCCTGGGCAATGAGCGCGACGTGGTCATCGGTGTGCCGACGGCCAACCGCGGACGTACCGAAACCGAAAACCTGATCGGCTTCTTCGTCAACACCCTGGCCCTGCGGGTGAACCTGACGGAGAACCCAAGCGTGCTTGAGTTGCTGGAGCAGATCAAACAAACGACGCTGGCGGCCCACGAACACCAGGACATTCCGTTCGAACAAGTCATCGAAGCCCTGCAACCACCGCGCTCGCTGAGCCACAACCCGCTGTGCCAGGTCGCCCTGTCACTGGACAATACCCCGGGCGGCGGCGAACTGAGCCTGCCCGGGCTGACCCTGGCGCCCGTGGCCCAGGCCCATGAAACCGCGCAGTTCGACCTGATGCTGACCCTGGGCAACGACGGCGGCGACCTGGCCGGGGTGATCGAATACGCCAGCGACCTGTTCGACCGTGCCACCGTGGAACGCTTTGCCCAACATTTCCAAATACTGCTGGAAGCAATGGTCGAGGCGGTCGAGCAACCGGTGCTGAGCCTGCCGTTGCTCAGCCCGGCACAGCGCCAGGCCTCGCCGGCAACGCTGCCGCCCAAGGCGGCATGCGCCCCCGGGTTGCTGATCCACCAGCGCTTCGAACAATTCGCCGCCGCTCACCCCCAGGCCATCGCCCTGGTATTTGGCGAACTTCAACTGAGTTATCAAGACCTCAACCGCCGGGCCAACCGCATCGCCCAGGCGTTGCTCGCCCAGGGTGTACGTCCTGATGACCGGGTGGCGATCCTGGCCCGGCGCGGGGTGGAAATGGTCTGTGGGGTACTGGGTGTGCTCAAGGCTGGCGGCGCCTATGTGCCGCTGGACCCGGCCTACCCCAGCGAACGCCTCGGTTACCTGCTGACGGATAGCGCCCCGGTGGCCCTGTTGGCGCAACCGGCCTGCCTCGACGTCTTGCCTGAACACCCAGTACCGGTGGTGGACCTGACCGATTACGTTGCTGCCGATGATCGGGCCGATGGGTCCCTCGACCGCAACCCCGACGCCGATACCCTCGGCCTGGCATCGCGGCACCTGGCCTATGTCATCTACACCTCGGGTTCCACCGGGCTGCCAAAGGGCGTGCTGGTGGAACACGGCAATGTCGCACGACTGTTCGACACCACCGCCGGGCTGTTCGATTTCGGCCGCGACGATGTCTGGACGCTGTTCCACTCCTTTGCCTTCGATTTCTCGGTCTGGGAGATCTGGGGCGCGCTGAGCTATGGCGGCAAGCTGGTGATCGTCCCCAGCGAGGTGGCGCGTTCGCCCGATGACTTCTACGGGCTGGTCTGCCAGCAGCGGGTCACGGTCCTGAACCAGACGCCGAGCGCCTTCCGCCAGTTCATCGAAGCCCGCGGGCGCAGCGACCAGGAACATGCCCTGCGTGAAGTGATCTTCGGCGGCGAGGCCCTGGACTTCCGCAGCCTGCGGCCCTGGACCGCGCGCACCGCCCTGTCGCGCACCCGCCTGGTGAATATGTACGGGATCACCGAAATCACCGTGCACGCTACGTATTACCCGATCAGCCAAGTGGAAATCGACAGCGGCGCGCCCAGCCTGATCGGCCCGCCCCTGCCCGACCTGTGCCTGCGCATCCTCGACGAGTACCAGCAACCGGTGCCGGTGGGGGTCGATGGCGAGATCTACATCGGCGGCGCGGGAGTGGCCCGGCATTACCTGAACCGCGACGCCCTCAATGCCGAACGGTTCATCAGTGATCCCTATGCCGCGGCGCCCGGCGCACGCTTGTACCGCACCGGCGACATCGCCCGCTACCGCGCCGACGGCGGCGTGGTCTACGTGGGCCGCAACGATTCGCAGATCAAGATCCGCGGTTTCCGCATCGAGCTGGGGGAAATCGAAGCCCAACTGCTGGCCCTGCCGCAGGTGCGCGAAGCCCTGGTGATCGTGCGTGAGGACTCGCCCGGCGACAAACGCCTGGTGGCGTACCTGATCGCCCATGATGACGTCGTGCTCGAGTCTTCGACACTGCGTAGCCAACTGGCCGATGTGCTGGCCGAACACATGCTGCCCAGCGCCTTCGTAACCCTGCAAGCGTGGCCGTTGACCACCAACGGCAAGCTGGACCGCAATGCCTTGCCGGCGCCGGATTTGTCTGCCGCCGCGAGCCAGCATTACGAAGCCCCCCTGGGCGACATCGAACGCACCCTGGCCAGCGCCTGGCAGGAATTGCTCGGGGTTGAACGGGTGGGTCGCCAGGATCACTTCTTCGAGCTGGGGGGCCACTCGTTCCTGGTCATCAGCCTGATCGAGCGCCTGCGCCAGGCCGACCTGCAATTGGATGTGCGCACGGTGTTTGCCGCGCCGACCCTCAAGGCCATGGCAACAGTCCTGGCCGGTGGCAACAACGGCCAACGGGTCGTCCCGGCCAACCTGATCCCGGCCGACTGCACGGCCATCGAACCGCACATGCTGCCGCTGGTAACCCTCAGCCAGGGGGAAATCGAGCAGATCGTCGCCGACGTGCCAGGCGGGGCCGCCAACGTGCAGGACATCTATCCGCTGTCGTCGCTGCAGGAAGGCATCCTGTTCCACCACTTGTTGCAGTCCGAAGGCGACGCCTACCTGATGCGCACCGTGGTGACATTCAGCCGTCGCCAGGTGCTCGACGACTTCCTCGCCGCCGTGCAAGTGGTCATCGACCGTCATGACATCCTGCGCACCGCCCTGCGCTGGCACGGCTTGCCGCAGCCGGTTCAGGTGGTGCACCGCCGGGCGCAACTCCCGGTGGTGACCCTGGACTGCCTCCCCGGCGAAGACGCCATGCAGACCCTCCGGGACCATACCGACACCCATCACCTGCGACTCGACTTGCAACGGGCTCCGCTGATCGCGGCGTACATCATCTACGACGAGCCCCAGGCACAATGGCTGCTGGCGTTGCTCGACCATCACCTGGTCAGCGATAACGTCACCTTGCGCCTGATCATGCTGGAAATTCAGGCGATCCTGGCCGGCCAGGCCAACGGCCTGCCGCCCTCCCAGCCTTACCGTAACTTCATCGCCCAGGCCGCCAGTGTTTCCCAGGCCGATCACGAAACTTATTTCCGCCGCTTGCTGGCCGATGTCGACGCCACCACCGCGCCTTACGGCGTGCTGGATGTCAGGGGCAACGGTGCGGGAATCAAGCGTGCCGTGAAGCACTTGAGCGACGACCTCAGCGCCCAGGTGTATCGAACGGCACGTGCTCAAGGGGTCCCGACCTCCGTGCTGTTCCATGCGGCCTGGGGCCTGGTGGTGGCGGCAACCAGCGGACGCGACGACGGGATTTTCGGTACGGTGCTGTCGGGCCGCTCTCAAGGCACCGCTGGTGCCGACCACGCATTGGGGATGTTCATCAACACCCTGCCGATGCGCATTCGCCTGCAGCAAAACACCGTCAGCGACATTGTCCGCGACGCCTACCAGCAACTCAGTGAACTGCTGACCCACGAACAGGCGTCCCTGGCCCTGGCCCAGCGTTGCAGCGCGGTGGATGCCTCGCTGCCGCTGTTCACGGTGATTCTCAACTGCCGCCATGGCGACTTGGTGAACGCGTCCGGGGAAATCGCCGAAGACATGGGCGACCACGAAGGCATGCACTTCATCGCCTCCGAAACCCGCACCAATTACCCCATCGAGATTGCCGTGGCGAATGTGGGCAGCGGGTTCTCCCTGACCGCCCAATCCATCACCGGCATCGACCCGCAACGCATCGCCGCTTACCTGGCCCAGGCGGTGGCCACCTTGGTCGACGCCCTTGAACACGCCCCG
>NZ_LMDO01000048.1:0-15645 GCF_001425105.1 Pseudomonas sp. Root401
TCGGCACTACGTGCCGACGATGTTTTTATCGGTTTTTACACACTCTGGGCCATGGATGGCCCTTCGCGGCGGCCCACGGAGCAATGCCGGAGTGAGGGAATGCCGAGCCTAAGCGAGGCACCGAGTGGTGGGGCAAAAAGCGTTTTGCTTACTTTTGCGCTTCTCAAAAGTGAGCCGCCGTCAGGGCGGAACCCTAAGTAGCCGTTACCGAAGAAATGGATATTCACACAAAGAAACCTACTGCTGATAAGCCTCCAGCTCACCCTCGGACAAGATACGAATCTGACGCCGCTCCATGGCAATCAACCCCCCATCCACCAACCGATGAAGAATCCGCGAAAACGTCTCCGGCTGAATCCCCAGTTTGGAAGCCACCAGACGCTTCGACACCTGCAAAACCACCTGACCATCGCGCGGATCCCGCTCCTGCAGCAGGAAATTGATCACCCGCCGACTGGCGCTGGCCAGGGTCAGGTTATCGATGTCCTTGAGGCGCTGGTGCAGATGGATGCTCATGCTCGCCAGGATCGCCAGGCAGACCTTGGGCTGGTCCTCCAGGGCCTTGCGGTAATGGGTGCCCTCGATACTCACCAGCACGCTGTCCTTGATCGCCGACGCACTGACCGGATAGCAACGAGCCTCGCTGAACAGCAGGGCCTCGGCGAAGGTCTGGCCGGGCTGGATGATTTCCACCAGGTTCTCCTGGCCCTCACCGGTCACCCGGAACAGCTTGATCTGACCACTGACCAGCAAGAAAAACCGCTTGGCCGGATCGCCCTGGTGCATGAGCGTGCTGTTGCAGTCCAGGCGCCTGAGGACGGCCAGGCTGCAGACATCTTCAAAGACCCGCTCCGGCAGTTGGCTGAACAGGTGATGACGACGCAACAGTAAAACGATGGAAGGGTGGGTCAGCATGGCGTACCTCCGCGTGCCGTCATGGTAGAGCCCAAATCGCCGTCGGCCTATGCCTCGGCAGGCCTACCTCGGAAGAGGGATGGGCTGCGCGATCAAGACACAAATCCTATGGGGGAGGAAATCCAGATCTGCTGCCAATCCCCTGTGGGAGCAAAGCTTGCTCGCGATGGCGGCAGCACGCTCAACATTTGCGCAAGCTGAACCACCGCTATCGCGAGCAAGCTTTGCTCCCACAGGTTTTTTTCCTGCAGGCTCTGCTCACAGTTGGTGTGTTTTGCTGGGCTAACCCGCCCCGCGCAAATGCTCCATCGCCCACACCGCGGCTTCGACCCGTGAGCGCAAGCCGAGCTTGTGCAGCAGGTTCTTCACATGCACCTTGACCGTGCCTTCGGTGATGCCCAGCTTGTGCCCGATGACCTTGTTGCTGTAGCCGCCGGCGATGGTCTTGAGTACCTGGCGTTCGCGCTCGGTCAGTTCCACATCGGCCTGGCGCGGTGGCGAGCGCAGCGCCTGGGCCATGACGCGGGTCAGGCCGGGGCTGATCACCAGGGCGCCGTTGAGGGCGTCGCGGATGTACTGGATCAGCAGCTCCGGCTCCATGTCCTTGAGCAGGTAACCGTTGGCGTCCAGGCGCAAGGCATCACGGATGTCGTCCTCGGCATCGGACACGGTGAACAGCAGCACCTTGCCGGTGTAGTGCATGGCGCGCAACCGGCGCAGGGTCTCGATGCCGTTCATCTGCGGCATGTTGTTGTCCAGCAGCACCAGGTCGGGCTTGAGCGGTTCGATCAGGCTCAGGGCTTCTTCGCCGTGGCTGGCTTCGCCAACGATCTGCAAATCGTCTTCGAGCTCAAGCATCTGGCGAATGCCGCGACGCATCATCGGATGATCGTCGACCAGTAGCAGGGTGTGACGCAGGGGGGCGTTCATGTTGCGAGGCCTTCGGTGTGTTGGCCCAGGAATTCCGGTTGGAAATGCACCTGGATACGGGTGCCCTGGGGTGCTCGGGAGAGAATCTGCAGTTGGCCGCGCAGGCTGCGGGCCCGTTCGTTCATGATGTTCAGGCCATGGTGTTCGCGCTGGTCGACCTCGCCAGTGAAACCCCGGCCATCGTCTTCGATCGACAGCCGCACGGTCTCGCCTTCCTGGCGCAGTTCGAGCCAGGCGTTTTGTGCATGGGCGTGGCGCAGGCAGTTGGACAAAGCCTCGCGGGTGATCTGCAGGATGTGGATCTGCTCGCTGGCCGACAGCTCGAAGGCCAGGGTGTCGACGAATAGGTGCACCTGGAAATCACCTCGGTTGGAGAACTCCTCGGCGGTGTCTTTGAGTTCCTCGACCAGGCCGTCGTCGTGAATCTGCAGGCGGAAGGTGGTGAGCAGTTCACGCAGTTGACGATAAGCGTTGTTCAGACCTTCGCGCAGCTCGCCGGTGACGGTCTCCAGGGTCTGCACCGGTTCGCCCCGACGCATCAGGGTCTGCATGCGGCTGACTTGCAGCTTCATGTACGACAAGGCCTGGGCCAGGGAATCGTGGAGCTCGCGGGCAATGATCGTGCGTTCATCGAGCAGCAGCAGGCGATGGTCCTGTTCGCGCTGGCGCTTGAGGGACAGCGACGTGCCGATCAGGTTGGCCAGGGCCTGGATCAATGCGGTTTCCCAGGGCTGCGCGGCGTGGCCGTCGACAAAATGAGCCTTGAGCTCACCCAGTTCGTTGCCCTGGTTGCTGATGCTGAAAGCCTGCGGGCGTGCCGCGTTGTGTTTATGGCAACTGGCGCAATCGCTGCTGGCGCAGACCTGGCGGCTGTCGGCGCCATGCAACGCCAGCAGGTGTCTGGCCGGTGATTGCAATTGCCCTTGCAGGCACAGCGTCAGGCGCAGGCCCGGCAGGCGCTGTTGGAAGCGCCGGATCAATTCATCCAGCCCTTCGGCATTGGCCTGTCGCGTCGCCAGGCTGCGACTGCTCTGGTACAGCAGCTCCAGGGCGGCGTTGGCCTGTTGCAGGTTCAGGGTCTTTTGCTGGACCTGGTTTTCCAGGGTGCGGTGCGATTGTTCGATGGTCTCGGCCATGGTGTTGAAACTGGTCGCCAACTGGCCCAGTTCATCTTCGGACTGGTGATTGACCCGTACCTGGAATTCGCCACGGCGAAAGCGCTGGGTGGCGTCGACCAGCTCCTGCAAGGGCGTGACCACGCCGTACTGCAATTCATACAGGCCGATCAGCAGGATGATCATGGTGCTGAACAGCGCCGCGCCCTGGATCACCTGCTGCCAGCCTTGCTTGTGCTCGCTCTGGCGCTGCAGCAGGGTGACAAACCGGTCCAACTGGTTGACGAAGGCATTGGCATTGGCCTGGAAAAACGCCGAGTCACCACGCTCGATGGCCGGGCGCAAGGCCTGGTTCCAGCGCTGCACAAGGTCGCGATAGCTCTTGTGCAGGGAGGTTTCCGGCCCATCTTCCAGCACGGCGCGCAGGGCAGGGCTGTCGAGGCGTTGTTGCAGGCTGGCGATGATCGCCGGGATGTCGTCGTTGGCCCCCGCCGCCAGTTTCCAGCTCAGGTGGTAGGTCTCCATGCGCACGGAGCCGGCGGTGTTGATGGCGGCAGCGTCGCCCTGGCTGAACCAGGCGATCAACCCGGCACTCAAGGAACTGGCCAGGGCCAGGATGGCGATCAGGATCACCGCCAGCCCGGCGCGAGCGGGCAGGGAACTGCGCAGCCAACGCATCATCGACGCGGGCCCGCGAGGCAAAACTGTGAAGCGAGCATAGGGGGCGCCCTGGACCTGGGGGTGTAGCAGCCAATCCTGGGCGCACTACCTCTAAAGAGTTGTCGGCCGCTCCATTTCCATAAAAGCTTCGGCAGACTTGATCAAGGTATTGATAAATAAAGGGTTGTATCAATATCCGGGCCTACCTCCTTGGAGGTAGACGGGCCAAGCATAGGCCTGGACCGCCCCGGCACACGTTGACCCAAGTCAAGTTTTCGCGGGGTTCGTATCACTAGGCTGCGCTCAATCGAACTGACGGAGTGCATCGTGATGCGAGCGCAAGTGCAACAAGGGCTGGTACTAGGGATGAGTACCCTGGCCTTCACCGTGTGCTTCATGGTCTGGATGATGTTTGCCGTGCTGGGGGTTCCGATCAAGGAACTGCTGGCCCTCAATGAAACCCAGTTCGGCCTGCTGGCCGCCACGCCGGTGTTGACCGGTTCGCTGGTGCGCTTGCCCCTGGGGCTTCTGACCGACCGCTTTGGCGGACGGATCGTGTTCTTCCTGCTGATGCTGGCCTGCGTATTGCCGCTGTACCTGATCACCCTCGCCACGGCCTTCTGGCAGTTCCTGGTGCTGGGCCTGTTCGTCGGCCTGGCCGGTGGCTCGTTCTCGGTGGGCATCGCCTACGTCGCCAAGTGGTTCGACAAGCAGAACCAGGGTTTTGCCATGGGCGTCTTCGGCGCCGGCAACGCCGGTGCGGCGGTGACCAAGTTCCTCGCCCCGGCGTTGATCGCATTAGGCTCCTGGCACCTGGTGCCAAAAGTGTTCAGCGCCATCCTGTTCATCACCGCGCTGTTGTTCTGGTTTCTCACCACCGAGAAAAAGGAACACAGCGGCACCGGCGGCGCGACGTTGCGCGAGCAATTGAAAACCCTGAAAGAGCCGGCCGTGTGGCGCTACTGCCAGTACTACTCGATCGTGTTCGGCGGCTACGTGGCCCTGGCGTTGTGGATGACCAAGTACTACGTGCAGGAATACGGCTTCAGCCTGCAAAGCGCGGCGCTGCTGGCGGCGTGTTTCTCCTTGCCCGGTGGCGTGCTGCGCGCCGTCGGGGGCTGGATGTCCGACCGCTGGGGCGCCCAGAGCGTGACCTGGTGGGTGTTGTGGGTCAGTTGGATCTGCCTGTTCCTGCTCTCCTATCCCCAGACTCAACTGCAAGTGCAGACCGTCAACGGCATCGTCGATTTCCACATCGGTCTCAGCCCCACGCTGTTTACCGTGCTGCTGTTCGTGATGGGTATCGCCTTCGCGTTCGGCAAGGCCTCGGTCTTCAAGTACATCGCCAACGACTACCCGAAAAACATGGGCGCGGTGTCCGGCATCGTCGGCCTGGCCGGCGGCCTGGGCGGGTTCGTGCTGCCGATCATGTTTGGCGCCCTGGTGGACCTCACCGGCGTGCGCTCGTCCTGCTTCATGTTGATGTACGGCGTGGTCTGGGTCTCCCTGGCCTGGATGTACTTCAGCGAAATGCGCAAGCGCCCGCTGCTGGGTAAACAGCCGCCGGCCACTCAATCCCCGTTTTCCAGCATTGCCCAAGGAGAAGAACATGTCCGTTCTGCAAACGCCTGAAAAGGGCCCGGTCATTCATGACTGGCGCCCGGAAGACCCTGTTTTCTGGGGCAGTAGCGGCAAACTGACCGCCCGGCGCAACCTGTGGATTTCCATCCCGGCGCTGCTGTTGGCCTTCGCGGTATGGATGGTCTGGAGCACGGTGATCGTGCGCTTGAACGCCATCGGCTTCAGCTTCAGCACCGACCAATTGTTCTGGCTGGCGGCGCTGCCAGGCCTGTCCGGCGCGACCTTGCGCATCTTCTACTCGTTCATGGTGCCGATCTTCGGCGGGCGTCGCTGGACCGCGCTGAGCACGGCGTCGTTGCTTATACCGGCTTTGTGGATGGGCTTCGCCGTGCAGGATCCGGCCACGCCCTACAGCGTGTTCGTGCTGATCGCATTGCTTTGCGGTTTTGGTGGCGGCAACTTCGCCTCGAGCATGTCCAACATCAGCTTCTTCTATCCCAAGTCCCAGCAGGGCACCGCCCTGGGTCTGAACGCCGGGCTGGGTAACCTGGGCGTGTCGGTGATGCAGTTCAGCGTGCCGCTGGTGATCTCCTTCGGCGTGTTCGGCTTCATGGGCGGCCAGCCACAGGTGTTGGCCGACGGCAGCTCGCTGTGGTTGCAGAACGCCGGTTTCATCTGGGTGCCGTTCATCCTCGCCATCACCGTGATCGCCTGGTTCGGCATGAACGACCTGTCCAGCGCTCGCGCCTCGTTCAGCGAACAGGCGGTGATCTTCAAGCGCAAGCACAACTGGCTGATGTGCTGGCTGTACCTGGCCACCTTCGGTTCGTTCATTGGTTTCTCCGCCGCCTTCCCGCTGTTGATCAAGACCTCGTTCCCGGAAGTCATCGCCCTGAAATTCGCCTTCCTCGGCCCGCTGGTGGGCGCGCTGGTACGGCCGCTGGGCGGCTGGCTGGCGGACAAGCTCGGTGGTGCGAAGGTCACCTTGTGGAACTTCGTGTTGATGATCGTGATGGTGTTCGGCGTCCTGCACTTTCTTCCGCAGAACGGCGAGGGCGGCAGCTTCTACGGCTTCCTGGGCATGTTCATGTTGCTGTTCATCACCACTGGCGTGGGCAACGGTTCGACCTTCCGCATGATCCCGGTGATCTTCCGCACCCTGCATGAAAAAGCCGCCCTGGGCAAAAAGCCCGAGCTGCGTGAACAAGCGATCAAGAACGCCGGCAAGGAATCGGCCGCCGTGCTGGGTTTCAGCTCGGCCATGGGCGCCTTCGGAGCCTTCTTCATTCCCAAATCATTCGGCACTTCGATGGCCCTGACCGGCGGCCCGGAGATGGCCTTCTACATGTTCGTCGGCTTCTACCTGAGCTGCATCGTGGTGACCTGGTGGTGGTACGCCCGCAAAGGCGCGGCGACACCCTGCTAAGACGAATTCAACTATTGCGTGGGCGGGGCGCAGACCCCGCGGAGCAAGCCTGAGAGGAAGACACTGTGAGTCATTTATTGGATCAACTGCGGTTTTTCAACCGCAAGCAAGGCGAGTTTTCAGACGGACACGGCGAGACCCGCAAGGAATCTCGCGATTGGGAGAACGTCTACCGTTCGCGCTGGCAGTACGACAAGATCGTGCGTTCCACCCATGGGGTGAACTGCACCGGTTCGTGCTCGTGGAAAATCTACGTCAAGAACGGCCTGATCACCTGGGAAACCCAGCAGACCGACTATCCGCGTACCCGCAACGATCTGCCCAACCACGAACCACGCGGCTGCCCTCGCGGCGCGAGCTACAGCTGGTACATCTACAGCGCCAACCGGCTCAAGTACCCGAAAATCCGCAAGCCATTGCTCAAGCTGTGGCGCGAAGCCCGGCAGACCCTGCCGCCGGTGGAAGCCTGGGCCAGCATCGTCGAGGACAAGGCCAAGGCCGACTCCTATAAAAGCAAGCGCGGCATGGGTGGCTTCATCCGTTCCAACTGGGAAGAAGTCAACGAGATCATCGCCGCGGCCAACGTCTACACCGTCAAGGAACACGGCCCGGACCGGGTGGTGGGCTTCTCGCCGATCCCGGCCATGTCGATGGTCAGCTATGCCGCCGGCTCGCGGTACCTGTCGCTGATCGGTGGCGTGTGCCTGAGCTTCTACGACTGGTATTGCGACTTGCCGCCAGCTTCGCCGATGGTCTGGGGCGAGCAGACCGACGTGCCGGAATCGGCCGACTGGTACAACTCCAACTACATCATTGCCTGGGGCTCCAACGTCCCGCAGACCCGTACCCCTGACGCCCACTTCTTCACCGAGGTGCGCTACAAGGGCACCAAGACCGTGGCGATCACCCCGGACTATTCGGAAGTCGCCAAGCTCACCGATTTGTGGCTCAACCCCAAGCAGGGCACCGACGCCGCGTTGGCCCAGGCCTTCAACCATGTGATCTTCAAAGAATTCCACCTGGACAAGCCGAGCGCCTATTTCACCGAATACGCCAAGCGCTACACCGACCTGCCGGTGCTGGTGATGCTCAAACCGATGCTCGGCGCCGCGCCGGGTGCGGGTTACCAGCCGGACCGTTTCCTGCGGGCCAGCGACCTGACCGACAACCTCGGCCAGGACAACAACCCGGAATGGAAAACCATCGCCCTGGATGCCAGCGGCGAACTGGTTTCGCCCCAAGGCTCCATCGGCTATCGCTGGGGTGAGAAGGGCAAGTGGAACATCCTGCCCCGTGAAGGCGGCGAGGGCCGTGAGATCGACCTCAAGCTGAGCCTGATCGGCGGCGACGTCGCCGAGGTCGCGTTCCCGTACTTCGCCGGCGAAGCCCAGGAGTACTTCCAGCACGTGGCCGGTGACGCGGTGCAGTTCCGGCGGGTGCCGGTGCACAGCGTGGTGCTGGCCGATGGCAGCGTGGCGAAAGTTGCCACCGTATTCGACCTGTCGGCGGCCAACCTGGCGATCGACCGTGGCCTGGGCGGCGCCAACGTTGCCAAGGACTATGACGACGCCTCGGTGCCTGGCACCCCGGCCTGGCAGGAGCAGATCACTGGCGTAAGCCGCGAGAAGGCGATCCAGATCGCCCGCGAGTTCGCCGACAACGCCGACAAGACCCGTGGACGCTCGATGATCATCGTCGGTGCGGCGATGAACCACTGGTACCACATGGACATGAACTACCGTGGGCTGATCAACATGCTCATGCTCTGCGGTTGCGTCGGCCAGACCGGCGGCGGCTGGGCCCACTATGTCGGCCAGGAAAAACTCCGTCCGCAATGCGGCTGGCTGCCCCTGGCCTTTGGCCTGGACTGGAACCGTCCGCCACGGCAGATGAACGGCACCAGTTTCTTCTACGGCCACAGCTCGCAATGGCGCCACGAGAAGATGAGCATGCACGATGTGCTCTCGCCCCTGGCCGACAAATCGCAATTTCCCGAGCACGCCCTGGACTACAACATCCGCGCCGAACGGGCCGGCTGGTTGCCGAGCGCACCGCAGCTCAACACCAACCCGCTGCACATCTGCCGCGATGCCGCCGCCGCGGGCATGGACCCCAAGGACTACGTGGTCAAGTCGCTGCAGGACGGTTCCCTGCGCTTTGCCTGCGAGCAGCCGGACAGCCCGGTGAACTTCCCACGCAACATGTTCATCTGGCGCTCCAACCTGCTGGGCTCTTCGGGCAAGGGCCACGAGTACATGCTCAAGTACCTGCTGGGCACCAAGAACGGCGTGATGAATGAAGACATCGGCCATAGCACCGAGTGCAAGCCCACCGAAGCCGAATGGGTCGACGAGGGCGCCATTGGCAAGCTCGACCTGGTGACCACCCTGGACTTCCGCATGTCCTCGACCTGCGTGTATTCCGACATCGTCTTGCCGACCGCTACCTGGTACGAAAAAGACGACATGAACACTTCGGACATGCACCCGTTCATTCACCCACTGTCGGCGGCCATCGATCCGGCCTGGGAATCGCGTTCGGACTGGGAAATCTACAAGGGCATCGCCAAGGCGTTTTCCGCCATGTCGGTCGGCCACCTGGGTGTCGAGAAGGACCTGGTCACCGTACCGCTGATGCACGACAGCGTCGGCGAACTGGCCCAGCCATTCGGCGGCACCGACTGGAAAAGTGCCGGTGTGGCGCCGGTCCCGGGCAAGAACGCGCCGAACCTGCAAGTGGTGGAACGCGACTACCCGAACATCTACAAGCAGTTCACCTCCCTGGGCCCGATGCTGGAAAAACTCGGCAACGGCGGCAAGGGCATCAACTGGAACACCGAAACCGAAGTGAAATTCCTCGGTGAGCTGAACCACAAGGAAGTCGAGGCGGGTATCAGCCAAGGGCGGCCAAAAATCGACAGCGCCATCGACGCTGCCGAAGTGATCCTGTCCCTGGCGCCGGAAACCAACGGCCATGTCGCACTGAAAGCCTGGGCGGCGCTGTCGGAATTCACCGGCATCGACCACAGCCACCTGGCCATCTCCAAGGAGCACGAGGCGATTCGCTTCCGTGACATCCAGGCCCAGCCACGCAAAATCATCTCCAGCCCGACCTGGTCCGGCCTGGAAGACGATCACGTGAGTTACAACGCCGGCTACACCAACGTCCATGAGTCGATCCCATGGCGCACCATCACCGGTCGCCAGCAGTTCTACCAGGATCACCCGTGGATGCAGGCGTTCGGCGAGCAGCTGATGAGCTATCGGCCACCGGTCAACACCCGCACCATCGCCGGCGTGAAGGGCAAGCGCAGCAATGGCGAGACCGAGATCGTCCTGAACTGGATCACCCCGCACCAGAAGTGGGGCATCCACAGCACCTACAGCGACAACCTGCTGATGCTCACCTTGAGCCGTGGCGGACCGATTGTCTGGCTCTCGGAAATCGACGCCAAGCGCGCCGGTATCGAGGACAACGACTGGATCGAATGCTTCAACGTCAACGGCGCGCTGACTGCCCGTGCGGTGGTCAGCCAACGGGTCAAGGAAGGCATGGTGATGATGTATCACGCCCAGGAACGGATCGTGAACGTGCCGGGTTCGGAAACCACCAAGACCCGTGGCGGCCACCACAACTCGGTGACCCGCGTGGTGCTCAAGCCCACCCACATGATTGGCGGCTACGCCCAACAGGCCTACGGCTTCAACTATTACGGCACGGTCGGTTGCAACCGCGACGAATTCGTCGTGGTGCGCAAGATGGTCAAGGTCGATTGGCTCGATGGTTCCAGTGGCGATGATTTGCCGCGTCCACTGCCGACTGATATCGAGGAGAACTGAGATGAAGATTCGCTCACAAATCGGCATGGTCCTGAACCTGGACAAATGCATCGGCTGCCACACCTGCTCGATTACCTGCAAGAACGTCTGGACCAGCCGTGAAGGCATGGAATACGCCTGGTTCAACAACGTCGAATCCAAGCCCGGCATCGGCTATCCCAAGGAGTGGGAAAACCAGGACAAGTGGAAAGGCGGCTGGATCCGCAACGCTGACGGTTCGATCAACCCGCGCATCGGCGGCAAGTTCCGCGTGCTGGCGAACATCTTCGCCAACCCGGACCTGCCGAGCCTGGACGATTACTACGAGCCGTTCGACTTCGACTACCAGCACCTGCACACCGCACCGCTGGGCGAGCACCAGCCCACCGCGCGACCACGCTCGGTGGTGTCCGGCAAGCGCATGCAGAAGATCGAGTGGGGCCCGAACTGGGAGGAAATCCTCGGCACTGAATTCGCCAAGCGGCGCAAGGACAAGAACTTCGACAAGATCCAGGCGGACATCTACGGCGAGTACGAAAACACTTTCATGATGTACCTGCCGCGCCTGTGCGAGCACTGCCTGAACCCGGCGTGCGCGGCGTCGTGCCCGAGCGGTGCGATCTACAAGCGCGAGGAGGACGGCATCGTCCTGATCGACCAGGAGAAATGCCGCGGCTGGCGTATGTGCATCAGCGGCTGCCCGTACAAGAAGATCTATTTCAACTGGAAGAGCGGCAAGTCGGAAAAATGCATCTTCTGCTACCCGCGCATCGAAGCCGGGATGCCGACCGTCTGCGCTGAAACCTGCGTTGGCCGCATCCGTTACCTCGGCGTGCTGCTGTATGACGCCGATCGCATCAGCGAAGTGGCAAGCACCGCCAATGAACAGGACCTGTACGAGAAACAACTGGAGATCTTCCTCGACCCGAACGACCCAGCGGTGATTCGCCAGGCCCTGGCCGATGGCGTACCGCAGTCGGTGATCGATTCGGCGCAACGCTCGCCGGTCTACAAAATGGCCGTGGACTGGAAACTCGCACTGCCGCTGCACCCGGAATACCGCACCTTGCCAATGGTCTGGTACGTGCCGCCGCTGTCACCGATCCAGAACGCTGCGACGGCCGGCACGGTGGGCATGAACGGGGTGATCCCGGATGTCGACAGCCTGCGCATCCCGCTGCGCTACCTGGCCAACATGCTCACCGCCGGTGATGAAAAACCGGTCAAGCTTGCCCTCAAGCGTCTGTTGGCGATGCGTGCCTACAAGCGTTCCGAGCAGGTCGACGGCGTGCAGGACCTGCAAGTGCTGGCCGACGTCGGCTTGAGCGTGAACCAGGTGGAAGAGATGTACCGCTACCTGGCCATCGCCAACTACGAAGACCGTTTCGTTGTGCCAAGTGCCCACCGCGAAGACGCCATGAGCGACGCGTTCGCCGAGCGCTCCGGTTGCGGCTTCAGCTTTGGCAGCGGTTGCAGTGGCAGCTCCGACACCAACATGTTCGGTGGCAAGAAGGCCAACCGCCGCGACGTGATCAAAACCGTGCAGTTGTGGGAGGAATGAGCATGCGCATTCTCAAGGTGATTTCGTTGCTGCTCGATTACCCGACCGAGACCCTGGTGGCCGGTCGGGATGAGCTGGAACAAGCGATTCTCCAAGCACGGGAAATCAGCCCCAACCAGCGCGCCGGGTTGTTCGAGTTGCTGGAAGTGGTCTGCGGCAAGGACCTGATGGATGGCCAGGAGCACTACGGTGCCCTGTTCGGCCGCGGTCGCTCGCTGTCGCTGCTGTTGTTCGAACATGTCCACGGCGAATCCCGCGACCGTGGCCAGGCCATGGTCGACATGATGGCCCAGTACGAAGAGGCCGGTTTCGCCATCGGCGTCAAGGAACTGCCTGACTACATCCCGCTGTACCTGGAGTTTCTGTCCACCCGCGAAGACATCGAAGCCCGCGAGGGCCTGGCCGACGTAGCGCACCTGCTGGCCTTGCTCGCGGCGCGCCTGGACGAGCGTGAAAGCGCCTACGCCAGTTGCTTCCGGGCCTTGCTGCAAATTGCCGGGGCCGAGCCCCAGGTGGCCGTGGCCGAGTTGCGTGAGCAAGTGAAGGCCGAGCCACGGGATGACTCCCTCGAAGCCCTGGACAAGATCTGGGAAGAAGAGGCGGTCGATTTCATGAAGGCCGAGCAGCAAGACCGTTGCAGCTCGATGCCAAGCGCGCCGGGCAAGGCGCGGGACGAAAGTGCGGTGCCGCTGCACTGGGTGGATTTTCAGCATGAAGGGCGGGCCGCAGCGCCAGCCGGGGAGGTGGGCAATGTCTAAATGGGATCTGTTGTTGTTCGGGGTCTACCCCTATGTCGCCCTGGCGATTTGCCTGATCGGTAGCTGGGCGCGGTTCGACCTGTCCCAGTACACCTGGAAGGCCGGTTCCAGCCAGATGCTCAACAAGCGCGGCATGCGCGTGGCCAGCAACCTGTTTCACATCGGCGTGCTGTTCGTGCTGGCCGGGCACTTCGTCGGCCTGCTGACACCCTCGGCGATCTACCACCACGTGCTGAGCACCGAGAACAAGCAGTTGCTGGCGATGGTTTCCGGCGGTTTCTTCGGCGTACTGGGCCTGATCGGCCTGGTGATGCTGCTCAACCGTCGCCTGACCGACCCACGGGTTCGCGCCACCTCCAATGTCTCGGACATCCTCGTGCTGGTGGTGCTGCTGGTGCAACTGGTACTGGGGCTGATGACCATCGTGGCGTCCACCGCCCATATGGACGGCTCGGTGATGGTGATGCTGGCCGACTGGGCCCAGAACACCGTGCTGTTGCGTCCGGTCGAAGCTGCTACAGCGATAGCGCCGGTGGGCCTGGTCTACAAGCTCCACGTGGTGTTGGGCCTGACCCTGTTCGTGTTGTTCCCGTTCACCCGTCTGGTCCATATCATCAGTGCGCCGGTCTGGTACCTGGGGCGTCGTTATCAAATCGTTCGGCAGAAGTTCTGAGGAGAAGATCATGGCGAGTGGATGCGGATGTGGCGGTAGTGGTGGCGGCAGCGGCGGCTGCGGTTCTTCGGCAAAAGCGGCACCGGTGATCGCGCCGGTGGCCGATGCCGAACCGGCGGGGGCGGTGCAGTTCGAGCCGGCCCAGGCCGGGCCGGTGGCGGAGGATGAAGCGCCACAGTTGATTGCCAGCAGTGAGCAGGAGTGGCCGATCATCAGCGTCAACGGGGTGTCGGTCACCCCGCAGGCGATGGCCCAGGAGCTGCAATATCACCCGGCGGAAAGCCGCGAGGATGCGGTTTATCAAGCGGCACGGGCCCTGGTGATCCGTGAATTGCTGCAACAGCGTATCGCCGAGCTGGGCCTGGCATTGCAGGTCGGCGCCGGTGAGAACGAAGAGGAGGCGGCCACGCGGCTGTTGCTCGAACGTGAGGTGCAGGTGCCGCAGTGCGACGAGGCCACCTGCCTGCGTTATTACGAAAGCAACCGGGCGCGGTTTCACAGCGCACCGTTGCTGGCGGTGCGGCACATCCTGCTCGAATGTGCGCCGGACGATGCCGAGGCGCGCAGCCTGGCCCATGTACAGGCCGAGCTGCTGCTGGAGCGGCTGGAGCAGTTCCCGGGCAGTTTTGCCGAGTTGGCGCTGAAGCATTCGGCGTGTCCATCCAAGGAGCAGGGCGGCTCGCTGGGGCAGATCAGCAAGGGCCAGACCGTGCCTGAACTGGAGCGCCAATTGTTCACCCTGCCGGCGGGCCTGGCTGGTAAACCGCTGGAAAGTCGTTACGGCTGGCACGTGATCAGCATCGACCAGCGAATCGATGGCCAACCATTGCCGTATGAGGCGGTGGCGACGGCGATTCGTACCCAGTTGCAGCAGGGCGTGTGGCAAAAAGCGCTGGTGCAGTACCTGCAAACCCTGATCGGTGCGGCGGATATTCGCGGCATTCACCTTCAGGGCGCCGACTCGCCGCTGGTGCAGTGAACACGGGCTCAATCGGGAGATCTTCATGAACGCGGTGTTGCAGGACGGATTTGGGCGCCAGATCGATTATTTGCGGATGTCGGTGACCGATCGTTGTGATTTTCGTTGTGTGTATTGCATGGCGAAAAACATGACGTTCCTGCCGCGTCAGCAAGTGTTGACCCTGGAGGAGTTGCAGCGCCTGGCGCGGCTGTTCGTCGGCCTGGGGGTGAAGAAAATCCGCCTGACCGGTGGTGAGCCGCTGATCCGTCCGGGCATCGTCGGGCTGTGTCGTGAGATCGCGGCATTGCCCGGCCTGCGGGAACTGGTGATGACCAGCAACGGCTCGCAGCTGGGGCGATTGGCCCAGCCGCTGGTCGAGGCCGGGGTCAAGCGCATGAACATCAGCCTCGACAGCCTGGACGGCGAACGTTTTCGGGCGATCACCCGCAACGGCAACCTGGACCAGGTACTGGCCGGCATCGAAGCGGCGAAGGTCGCCGGGTTCGAACGGATCAAGCTCAACTGCGTGGTCATGAAGGGACGCAACTTCGATGAAGTTCCGGCGCTGGTGCAATACGCCATCGAGCAGCGCATCGACATCAGCTTCATCGAGGAAATGCCGTTGGGGGAGGTCGGGCGTTCCCGGGGCGAGTCGTTCTGTTCCAGCGATGAGGTTCGGGCCGAGATCGCCCGCCATCATCGCCTGCTCGACAGCGCCGAGAGCAGCGGCGGGCCGGCGCGCTATGTGCGCCTGGAGCGTCATCCGGATACCCGGATCGGTTTCATTTCGCCCAACACCCACAACTTCTGCGCCAGTTGCAACCGCGTGCGCATGACCGTCGAAGGGCGCTTGCTGTTGTGTCTCGGGCAAGAGGATTCCCTCGACCTGCGCGGTTTGCTGCGGCGTTATCCGCTGGACGACCAACCGGTGATCCAGGCGGTGCACCAGGCGTTGCGTGGCAAGCCATTGCGCCATGACTTCAACCCGGGTGGGGAAGTGCAGATTGTGCGGTTCATGAACATGAGTGGCGGTTAGATAGAAAGGGTTTGTGTTGGATACAAATCTTACAGTCACCCCAAAACTCCTGTGGGAGCGAGCCTGCTCGCGAAGGCGGTGGGTCAGCTTGCAATGATGTTGAATGTGCTGGCCTCTTCGCGAGCAGGCTCGCTCCCACATCTATGGTTACCCCCTTTTCTGCAATACTGTTCTTGATGCGTGTTTGGCTTGCTTTCATCTATCCGGCGTC
>NZ_LMDO01000049.1:0-11133 GCF_001425105.1 Pseudomonas sp. Root401
AATAGCTACTTTGTTCATGGCAATGGTCTCCGATAGGCCCCCTGCGAAAGCTTAGTGGGCAATCGCAGGGGGCGGCGGGGGTAGCCATTTCATTAGGGGGGCTCGGGTGGATACAAGGTTTGTGTCCACCACCAACTCCATGTGGGAGCGGGCTTGCTCGCGAAAGCGGTGGGTCAGTTTGCATTGATGTCGGATGGGCTGCCGCCATCGCGGGCAAGCCTTGCTCCCACAGGGGGGGCTCGGGTGGAACAAGGTTTGTGTCCGCCACCAAACTCCATGTGGGAGCGAACCTGCTCGCAATGGCGGTGGTGCCGGCCTCATCGCGAGCAAGCCCGCCCCCACAGGGGATCGGGTGTTGGCGATGAGGCCGGCCGTTATTGGTGCTGCACCTGCACCATCGAGCTCACCTGCACCCTTGCCTGCATCTGCTCCGCTCCGCCACCCCGGCGCATGCCACGTACCGGGCAGGCGTCGAGGTAATCCAGGCCGACCGCCAGTTTCAGGTGGCGGTCTGGAAGGGTCAGGCGGTTGGTCACGTCGAAGCTGTACCAGCCATCATCCAGCCAGGCTTCCGCCCAGGCGTGGCTCGCCAGGTGGCTTTCATCTTCGGTGCACAAATAGCCGGAAACATAGCGCGCAGGAATGCCCAGGCTGCGGGCGCAGGCCAGGAATGCGTGGGTATGGTCCTGGCACACCCCCGTTCCACCGGCAAACGCCTCGGCAGCCGTGCTGTTGACCGCCGTCGTGCCGGGGCTGTAGGGCATCCGCGCCGCCAAACCATTCATCAGATCGGTCAGGGCCGAACGATCGCGCCGGCCAGCGCATTGTTCGATGGCGAAGGCGCTGAGGGTCTCATCCGCCTGGGTCAGGCGACTGGTGCGCAAAAAAGGCAGCGGTGATTGGTTGTCCGGTTCCATCGCGATGGACTGATGGATTTCCACCTCGCCATAAGCCGTCAGTATCAAGGCACCGTGGGGCTCGTCCATGGTCATCACATGCAGGATGTTGCCATAGGGATCAAGCTGGCTGCGCACCAGTCGCGGCAGTTCCAGATGCCATTCCAGGATGCGCTGGCGCTGAGTGTCCCGGGGCGTCAGGCGCAGGAACTGGATGCTGGTGCAGACTTCATCGGCGTAGCTGTAGGTCGTGTCATGGCGTATGGATAGTTTCATACGACCTCCAGGTAAGACTCATGGACGGTCTGGCCCAAGTGGCGGATCTGCCCAATCAAGTCGGTCAGCCATTGATGCAGGCCCGACGCCAGGATCTCATCGATCCCCGAATAACGCAGGCGCGCATTCAGCTCGGCGGCCAGGCGTTGCGCTGGCCGGCCGTTGTTGCCCGGCAAGCTGGCGAGGATGTGGTCCAGCTCCTCGATGCAGGCATGCAGCGAGCGCGGAACGTCGGCCCGCAGCAGCAACATCTCGGAAACCTGCTCGGCATTGGGCGCATTGCGGTAGATCTCGTTGAACGCCTCGAACGAAGACAACGCACGCAACAAGGCACTCCACTGGTAATAACCACGGGCCGAGTTGTCGCTGACCTCCTCCGACTCCTCGCCGAACATTTCATAGCGGGCGTCCAGCAGGCGCAGCGTGTTGTCGGCCCGTTCGATAAAGGTCCCCAGGCGAATGAAACAGTAGGCATCGTTGCGCATGATGGTGCCCGATGTCGCGCCCCGGAACAGGTGCGAGCGCTCCTTGACCCATTCGCAGAAATGGCTGATGCCGTAGCGCCCCAGGCCGTTGCTGGCGATGTTGCGCATTTCCAGCCAGGTGGCGTTGATGTTCTCCCACATGTCGGCGGTGATGCGCCCACGCACGGCATGGGCATTGGTCCGCGCGGCCCGCAGGCAGCTGTAGATGCTGCCGGGGTTGGTTTCATCCAGCGCGAAGAAATGCAGCATGCGCTCGGTGTTGAGCGCGTCATAACGGGCGTTGTAGTCGTCCAGCGTACCGGCCGCCAGCAGCGACATCGCCAGCTCGGCATGGCCATCGCTGCGCCCGGCCTGGGGCATCAGCGACAACGAATAGCTGACTTCGAGCATGCGCGCCAGGTTCTCGGCGCGCTCCAGGTAGCGGGACATCCAATAGAGGTCCGAAGCAGTTCTTGAAAGCATGTCTTAGTCCTCCACTACCCAAGTGTCTTTGGTGCCACCGCCTTGGGACGAGTTCACCACCAGCGAGCCTTCGCGCAGCGCCACGCGGGTCAGCCCGCCGGGCACCAGGCGCGTTTCCTTGCCCGACAGCACGAACGGACGCAGGTCGATGTGGCGCGGCGCGATGCCGCTCTCGACAAAGGTCGGGCACGTGGACAGGCTTAACGTTGGCTGGGCGATATAGGCTTCGGGACGGGCCTTGAGGCGTGCGCGGAAATCTTCGATCTCCGCCGCGCTGGCGGCCGGCCCGACCAGCATGCCGTAGCCGCCGGAGCCCTGGGTTTCCTTGACCACCAGATCCGGCAGGTTGGCCAGCACGTGGGACAGGTCCTGAGGCTTGCGACATTGCCAGGTGGGCACATTCTTCAGGATCGGTTCTTCGGTGAGGTAGAAGCGGATCATCTCGTCGACGTAGGGGTAGATCGACTTGTCGTCGGCCACGCCCGTGCCGACCGCGTTCGCCAGCACCACATTTCCCGCGCGGTATACGGCGATCAGCCCGGGCACGCCCAACATCGAATCGGGGTTGAACGACAGCGGGTCAAGGTAGGCATCGTCAAGACGACGATAAATCACGTCCACCTGCCGTGGGCCGGCGGTGGTGCGCATGTACACATGGTCGTCGCGCACGAACAGATCAGCGCCCTCCACCAGCTCCACGCCCATTTCACGGGCCAGGAACGCGTGCTCGAAATAGGCGCTGTTGAAGCGCCCCGGGGTCAGCACCACGGCGGTGGGGTTCTCGAGGGGGCTTGAGCTCTTGAGGGTGTCGAGCAGCAGGTTCGGGTAATGGTCGATGGGGGCCACGCGCTGGGCGGCGAAGAGCTCGGGGAACAGGCGCATCATCATCTTGCGGTCTTCGAGCATGTAGCTCACGCCGCTGGGGGTACGCAGGTTGTCCTCCAGCACGTAGTAGCTGCCGTCACCGTCGCGAACCAGGTCGACACCGGCGATATGGGCGTAAATGCCCCGGTGCAGGTCCAGGCCCTGCATCGCAATCTGATAACCCTCGTTGGCGAGCACCTGTTCGGGAGGAATGATGCCTTCCTTGAGGATGTGTTGCCCATGGTAGATGTCGGCCAGGAACATGTTCAGGGCCTGGACCCGCTGAATGCAGCCACGCTCGACCATCTGCCATTCGCTGGCCTTGATGCTGCGCGGGATGATGTCGAAAGGAATCAACCGCTCGGTGCCCTGCTCGTCCCCGTAGAGGGTGAAGGTGATACCGGCTCGATGGAACAGCAGGTCGGCTTCGCGGCGGCGTTGCTCAAGCAGCTCAAGCGGTGTGTCCGCCAGCCAGCGCGAGAAAGCTTGGTAATGCGGGCGGCAGTCACCCTTGGCGTCATACATTTCATTAAAAAAAGCGTGGGGCATAGCCAACTCCCAGCCGTGTCTTACACGGCATTTCTTATTACGTCGTCATTCCACTCAGTACGGCCTTGCCTTTTTTATGAGCCCTGGTTCTCTGAGTACCTCGTTAGGCAATGGGTCTCTGATCAGGCCTTTGCGTCCGGATGACGTGCGCCCCCCCTGTTTTATCTACGTATCGAATACCCCCTCGCTGGTTCTTGCGTCCTGGAGTCGTAGCAAGGGCTGTGCCTAAGTGCGGTGCATCGAGACAATGCTGGAAAAACCTTCGCATAACGACAAAAAGGCGAAATTTATTTTCGATTTTGCGACGAAAACCGCTTTGAAGGCTGAAACGTTTATTGCCATTTCCGGCGTCGACGCCATGAACGGGTCGAATCGGTGCAGCCAGGCGGGAAGCCAGCGTCGAATGCCCTGAAAAGGGGAAATTTATACCCACCGCTAAAACGCAGGACTTAGCCCAACGATAGCTGATGCGCCGGACTTCAGGATGGATGCGTTCAGCTTCTGGTGCGACAACAAATAAGGTGAACATCATCGGACATTGTGGGAGCGAGCCGGCTCGCGATAGCGGTCTGAATGTAAAAGTGCTGCCCAAAAAAATGCCCGGGTTTCAAAGTCCGGGCATTTTGCTTTCTGGATGGATCAGAACGTTACGCTTGCACTCAGGCGAGCGGTACGTGGCTCACCGACATTGACTTGCAGTTGACTGCCGGTGGACGACGGGTAGTACTGCTTGTCGAACAGGTTGTCGACGTTCAGTTGCAGCGAAGTCTTGTGCCCCAGCACCGGCGACTCCCAGCGCAGGAACGCGTCGGCCACGGTGTAGCTGCTGAGCCAGAAATCGTTGGCGTTATTGGCGGCGCGTTCGCCGACATAACGCGCACCGGCACCGGCATGCCAGGCACCGAATTCGGCAGGCACGTTCAGGTGGTGGCTCAGGTACAGGCTGGCGGTGTGTTTGGGGGCATTGGCCAAACGATGGCCTTCGTCATCCGGATCGTCGAGGATTTCCGTGTGGGTGTAGGCGTAGGTGCCGATCAGATCCCAGCGGTCGGCCAGGCGGCCGGTGATGTCGAGTTCCAGGCCCTGAGAGCCGACCTTGCCGGCGGCTTCCGACAGAGTCACGCCATTGACCGTGGAAGACGTCACAACGTTCTTTTTCACGATGTCGAACAATGCCAGATTGATATTCAGCCCCGGCAATGGATCGTACTTGGCGCCGACTTCGTAACTGCGCCCCTCCTCCGGTTTGAAGGTGCTGAGGTTGTCGTCGACGGTATCGTTGGGCTTGAAAGAGCGACTGTAGTTGCCATACAGAGACAGGGTCTCGGTGGCTTTATAGACCAGTCCCAGGAACGGAACAAAGGCATCACCATTGTCGTCACGAACAGGCACGCTGGTGATCAGACCCTGCTTGCTGAACTGGTCGTAATGCTGATAGCGGCCACCGAAGACCAGGATCCAGCGATCATCGAGGTGCCAGTTGTCCTTCAGGTACACCGAGCTGGAAGTCAGTTTGTTGCTCAAGTTGCTTTGCGCAGCATTCAGCCTGCCTGGCTCTGCCAAGCCGCCATAGACCGGCGCGGTGATGTCAAAGCCGTTTTGTTGAGCCCCGCGATAGGTTTTCCCGCGATACTGATCCGACACCTGATTATCGACGCCAATCAGCAGGTCATGGCGCTGGCCGAACAACTCCTGCTTACCCATGAAATCCCAACTGGCGTAGCGCGTTTCGTCGTCATAATGAGCGCCGTTGGCAGCCCTACGCAGCGTATTGCCGTTCAATGTGAAAGGCTGCGCAATCGAAAGACTGTACCGATCATTGTTCCAGCCATAGGTGAGCCGAGTCTTCCACGCATCGCTCAGCTCATACTCAAATCGCGCCGTCGCCGTTTCGCGAATCCCCACGCTCTTGGCCCACGGTTCATCGAGACGCTTGTCGTAATCTATATCGGCCGGATGCCCATTGGTGAACACCGTCCCACGATCAAACGGATTGGAATATTCGTTGTACTCATAACTCAGGTTCAACGAAGCCCGCTCCCCCGTCCAGGCCAGGGACGGCGCCACCAACGTGCTCTCGTTGACCCCATAGTTGCGCCAGTAGTCCTCATGCCCGCGCTCGGCAATCAGGCGATAAGCCAAGCCGGTATCGCCCAGCGGCCCAGTGGTGTCCAGGGCCATGGTGCCGCCGCCTTCGCTATAGGCCGAGCCGCTCAACGTGGTGCTTTGCGTGTACTCCGGTTTCTTGCTGATAACGTTGACCAGGCCGCCGGGCTCCAGCGCGCCGTACAGCATCGAGGCCGGGCCCTTGAGCACTTCGACCCGTTCGGTGGTGGCGCTGAAGTTGCGCCCCAGGTTCGAACGCACACCATCGCGCAGGATCGAGCCGTCGTCGTTGGTGCCGAACCCGCGCTTGACCAGCGAGTCTCGCGAGCCGCCCAGGGTGTTGCCCTGGCTGACGCCGCTGACGAACTTCATCGCGTCGTTCAGCGAGCGCACCTGATAGTCCGCCAGGGTCTGCTGGGTCACCACGTTGATTGATTGCGCCTCTTCCTTGATCGGTACATCGCTCTTGCTCGCCGTGCTGGCTTGCGACGTCGTGTAGCCCTCGTCCTGAGTGACACGACTGCCCTGGATGTCCGTAGCCGGCAATTCGACAGCTGCCTGCGCCCACACCGGGCTTGCGATGAAGCAGTAAGACAACGTCGGCAATACACACCTGATGAAGACGTTGCGATTAGCGAGAGGGGTGGAACGATTCAAGACGCGCACTCACAGAGGGTTGGAAATGAGAGAGAATATACTTTGAGAATGATTCCCAGTAAATCTTTCTAACATCTCCCCGCTTGACTCTGCGCACAAACAAGGGCGCCGGAGGATGAGTCCGGCGCCCTTGTTTGTTTTCCTCTCCCCGTCTTGGGCTGATCAGTGGTCAGTGATCGATGGCAGCACCGGCTCCTCTCGGCACGCGAATGTCTTCGACCAGGTGCTGGATGTGCTCCGGTGGCGGCGCGGTAAAGCGAGACACCACCACCGCGGCCAGGAAGTTGAAGACCATCCCCAGCGTGCCGATGCCTTCAGGGGAAACGCCCAGCCACCAATGTTCAGCCGTGTTCATCGTCGGGTTGATGAACTTGAAGTAGACGATGTAGGTAAACGTAAACGTCAGTCCGACGATCATCCCGGCAATCGCACCTTCACGGTTCATGCGCTTGGAGAAGATCCCCATGACAATGACCGGGAAGAATGATGACGCCGCCAACCCGAAGGCGAACGCAACCACCTGGGCGACGAACGCGGGTGGATAGATGCCGAACAACCCGGCAATCAATACCGCCACGCCGGCGGCGATACGTGCAGCGAGCAATTCCTGCTTCTCGTTGATCCCGGGCATGATGTTGCTCTTGAGCAAATCATGTGAGACCGAGGTAGAGATCACCAGCAACAGCCCCGCAGCCGTCGAAAGCGCCGCCGCCAGGCCACCGGCAGCGATCAATGCGATCACCCAGCCCGGAAGGCCGGCAATTTCGGGGTTGGCCAACACCATGATGTCGTTATCGACGTAGAGTTCGTTGGCCACTGGCGAGAGCTGGTTCTTGAGCAGTCGCTGCTCATGCGCCCCGCGCTCACCCGAAAAACTCGGCGCCCCGACCAGGGCCGCACCCGGGCTGTACTGGATGATGCCGTCGTTGTTCTTGTCCGCCCAGGCAATCAGTCCGGAATTTTCCCAGGCTTTGAACCAGGCTGGCGCGGTGGCATAACTGACGTTGGGAATGGAGGTCAGCAGATTGGTACGTGCGAAGGCCGCCACGGCCGGCGCGGTGGTGTAGAGAATGGCGATGAACAGCAATGCGTAGCCTGCTGACTTGCGTGCATCCCGAACGGTCGGCGTGGTAAAGAACCGCACGATCACATGGGGCAGGCCCGCAGTACCGACCATCAGCGCCATGGTGATGAAGAACACGTCCATGGTCGACTTGGTGCCATCGGTATAGGCGCTGAAGCCCAACTCGGCACCCAGGCCGTTGAGCCGCTCGATCACGCTCTGCCCCGAGCCGCCCACTTCGCTGATAAAGCCCAGCTGCGGTATCGGGTTGCCGGTGATCATTATCGAGATGAAAATCGCCGGCACCATGTAGGCGAAAATCATCACGCAATACTGCGCCACCTGGGTGTAGGTGATGCCCTTCATGCCGCCCAACACCGAATAAAAGAATACGATGGCCATGCCGATCATGACACCGACGTTGATATCCACTTCCAGGTAACGGGAAAAGACGATCCCGACGCCGCGCATCTGTCCCGCCACATAGGTGAAGGAAATGAAAATCACGCAGATCACTGCCACCACCCGCGCCGTCTGCGAGTAATAACGAGCCCCGACGAACTCGGGCACGGTGAATTTGCCGAATTTTCGCAGGTACGGCGCCAGGCACATCGCCAACAGCACATAGCCTCCGGTCCAGCCCATCAGGTAGACCGAACCGTCGTAACCGGCGAAGGCGATGATCCCTGCCATGGAGATGAACGAAGCCGCCGACATCCAGTCAGCACCGGTGGCCATGCCGTTGAGCACCGGATGCACGCCCTTGCTGGCGACGTAGTATTCGCTGGTGGAACCGGCCCGCGTCCAGATTGCAATCGCGATGTACAACGCGAAGGAAGCACCTACGACCAGGTAAATCAGGGTTTTTGTGTCCATGTGCGCCGCCCTCAGTCTTCGTGGACGTCATATTTGCGATCGAGCTGATTCATCTTCCAGACATAGAAGAAAATCTCGAGCACAAAGACGTAGATGGAACCCTGCTGGGCAAACCAGAACCCCAAGGGTGTACCGAAGAAACTGATGGTGTTGAGTGCATCAACCAGCAAAATGCCGAAGCCGAACGACACCAGGAACCAGATTGCCAGCAAGACCAGCATCCAGCGTAGGTTTTCCGTCCAGTAGGCACGCGCAGCCTGTTGCTTTTCAGTGGACATGGAGGTGTCCTCCCGTGTTGTTTTTATTGTTTTGCACTTCAAACCGTAGCAGTCGTCAGGCAAGGCGCTAGTACGACTTTCGTCTAATTCGCTTCAACAGGTGTTGACATCTCTATCTCATCGTTCTGGCAGGCTGAAGAGCAGCAGAGTCTCCAGAGTGATATCAAATAGCCCTGTCCGCCCCTAAAGCTTTGGCGCTCGCGGTCGAATGTATTCCATTGAGAGATTTTTTTGCCCAGGAGCAGCGGCATGCAGACGTTAAAGGCCTTGTACGAGTCTATCGAGATGCAGTTCTTCGATACCCTCACCAAAAAGCTGTCGAGCCTTTTCCTGTTGGTGCTGGTCAGTGGTTTGCTGTATTGGGTGGCCCTCAGTGCCCGCGCCGAAATCCTGCTGCAGTTGCGCAACGCGCAGTTGGACAGCGCCTTGCTGGGGCTGATCGAAAGTCGGCTCGACAGCCTCACCCATGCCCTGCTCTTCGGCGCGTTCCTGACCCTGTGCATGATCAGCTTCATGGTCTGGTATTTCCGTCACCTCATCGTGCGCCCCGTCACCGCCATGACCAAGGCCCTGGAAGAGATCGCCAACGGCGAAGGTGACCTGTCCAAGGACCTGCCGCTGGTGACTCACGACGAGATCCGCGTACTGGCCGGCACTTGCAACCGTTTCCTGGCCAAGCAGCGGGAGATCATCAGCAACGTCCAGGCACTGACCGTGCACATCGCCGTCGAATCGGCCCGCTCGTTGAAGAACATCAGCGATTCCAGTGACAGTGCCACCCACCAGGCCCGCTTCGCCAAGGAAGTGATGGACCAGAGCAACACCGCCGTGGGCCGCATCGAAGAAGTCTCGCGCCAGACCCAGGGCATCTCCAGCACCACCGCCCAGAACCTGAGCATGGCCCGCGACTCCTACGCCGAGCTGCTGGAAGTGACCGGCAACATCAGCGAAATCTCCAACAGCCTCGGTGAGTTTGCCACGCTGGTGAGCGCCTTGAACCAGCGTTCGTCAAGCATCAAGTCGATTGTCGGGTTGATCCAGCAGATATCTGCCCAGACCAACTTGCTGGCCCTCAATGCCGCCATCGAAGCCGCCCGGGCCGGCGAAAGCGGCCGTGGCTTCGCGGTGGTCGCCGATGAAGTGCGGACCCTGGCACAAAACGTCAGCCGGGCCACCGATGACATCTCACGCAACATCGACGCCATGCTCGATGAAGTCAGCTCCACCCACGAGCAGACCACCCAGATCAGCCACAGCGCCCGGGAAACCCAGAAAGTGGTGGAGCGCGCCTCCGGCCATTTTGAAAGCATGATCGGCGATTTCGAATCCACCAACGGCAAGCTGGCGGACATCGCGACCCATATCCAGCAGTTCGCCGACAGCAACACGGGGATCAACGACCGGGTCACCCAGATCCACGCCGACAGCCAGTTGATCGACCAGCGCATGCAGCATTCGGCGACGGCCACCCGCGACCTGTCCGGCGTGGCCGAAAAGGTCCAGGCGCTGTTGGGCCGGTTCGTGCTCGGCCACGGCAAGCTGGATGCCGCCATCACCCGCGCCAGTGAATGCCGCGACACGCTCCAGGTTCGCCTGGAGGCGCTGCAAGGTGAAGGCCTGAACCTGTTCGACCAGAATTACCAACCGATTCCCGGCACCGACCCCAAGCAGTACATGACCAGCTATACCGAACGTTTTGCCCAGGTCTGCCAGGAAGAATGCGACAAACTCACCCGCGGCACGCCGGGTGGCAAGGTTTCGTTCATTGTCGACAGCAAGGGCTATTGCCCGGTGAACAACAGCTGGGTCTCGAAGCCGCCGACTGGCGAGCGGGCGGTGGATTTGCCGGTGTGCCGCAACAAGCGAATCTTCAACGACCCGATCGGCCTGCGCGCGGCGGGCAACGTCCAGCGCTTCCTGCTCCAGACCTACCTGCGCGATACCGGGGAAATCATGACCGAGATCGACGTACCGTTCTTCTTCGGCGGCCGTCATTGGGGCAATTTGCGGGTGGGCTTCGATGCGGCGGTGTTGTTGGCGGAGTGATCAACAGCGGAATCAAGCCAGACAACTACCCTGTGGCGAGGGAGCTTGCTCCCGCTCGGCTGCGCCCGTAGGAGCCGTGTAGGAACTGTGTAGGAACTGTGTAGGAGCTGTGTAGGAGCTGTGTAGGAGCTGTGTAGGAGCTGTCGAGTGCAACGAGGCTGCGATCTTGCCCCAGACAACTAAATCGCAAGCGAAAGATCAAGATCAAGATCAAGAGATCGCAGCCTTCGGCAGCTCCTACAGAGCCCGGGCGGGAGCAAGGGATCTGTGGCGTAAGCAAATCCTGAGACCACCCAAAAAACAACTGTGGGAGCGAGCCTGCTCGCGATAGCGGAGTGTCAGTCAACATCGATGCTGCTGATCCACCGCCATCGCGAGCAGGCTCGCTCCCACAAGGGTTGCATCATCCACTGGCAATCAGCGGATCAACAGCACTTGGGCCCACCCTTGCCGCCGTAACGGGCCTCCTGGCGTTCGCGAAAGAACGCCTCGTAGTCCATCATCGGCTTGTCCGGGTGCTTGGTTTGCATGTGCTCGACGTAGTTGTCGTAGTCGGGCATGCCGACCATCAGGCG
>NZ_LMDO01000050.1:0-8506 GCF_001425105.1 Pseudomonas sp. Root401
GAAGTCTCCCACGGTCCGTACTGGCTAGAGTCGGAATCGAGCTTTTAGTCCCGCCCACCCCTTCAAGTCTAAACATACAAGCGAGCTTGCTCGCGATAGGGCCAGGTCAGGCAACATCAATGGCCGCTGGTTTACCGCTATCGCGAGCAAGCTCGCTCCCACAGGTAGTTCAGTGACTCAGCGCTCCGGAAACTCAGACAAATAACAAACCGACGAACTCCCCTCCGCCCGTTTATCCACTTCATCCTCCAACCACTGCGCCAACACCACCGCATTATTCTCAACCGTCGACTTGGCCGCATACACCAACGTCAGCGTCCCATCCCGCGCAATATCCACCAGCTTCCACCAATGCTCTGGCCGCGCCGCCAGCTCACGCCGATACGCCACGCTGAACTCGGCAAACGAAACCGCCCCCGCCTTGAACGCCTTGCGCAATTCATGGGGAGGCCCGACCTCCGGCAGCCACTGCGCAATCGCCAACGCATCCTTGCGGCAATTGCGCGGCCACAACCGGTCCACCAGAACCCGTACGCCATCCGCGGCGCTGGCTGTTTCATAGGCGCGTTTGCACTGGATCATCAAAGCCTGCCTGTCGAAGTGGAATCGCCTCAGCATAGCGGCCATGGACATATCGGCGCCTTCAAGTCTTCGCCGCACCTGCCGCTATTGGTGTAACGATTTTTACCGATCCATCGATTTTGCGTTGCGATACCGTTGCTTTCCGGCAATTAATTGGCAAACGCACGATAAGAGAACGTAGCGAATGGACGACGGACGATACGAAAGGCGGGCGGCTCTGGAGGCAAGCGCGGCGGTGTCGTCCGAGCCGCCGCATATTCTGCTGATCGACGACGTCCCGGAGGATATCCGCGCAACGCTCATCCTGCTCAAGGCGCAGCCCTGGCGCGTTTCCCTGGCCAGCGATGCCCACCAGGGTTATCAGCGGGCACTGGCCTTGCGTCCGGATTTGATCGTGCTGGACGTGCACATGCCGCACATGAACGGTTTCAGCCTGTGCCGGCTGTTGCGCGAGGCGCCGACGACCCGGCACACGCCCATCCTGTTCCTGTCTTCAGCCAACAGCTCCATCGAACGCCTGGAAGGGCTCACCGTGGGCGCGGTGGATTACATCCCCAAGTCCTGCGCGCCCGAGGAAGTGCTGGCGCGTATCAAGATCCACCTGCAATTGACCTGGCGCGCGCCGCCCACCCATCAACACAACCCCGTCGATCCGGAGCCGGAAGGCGACGAGATCGTCCTGCGCGCCGCGATGCGGTTGATCGAAGACCACCTCGATGACATGCCGTCCCTGGTCCAACTGGCGCAAAAAGTCGGCACCCATGAGAAGCGTCTCTCGCGGATTTTTCGCGAGCACCTGGGGCTGACAGTGTTCGCCTACATTCGCGACGCACGACTGCGGCGCGGCCAGGATCTGCTTTCCGAAAGCGCCATGAGCGTGCAAGACGTTGCCGAACTGGTGGGCTTTCGCAACGCCTGCAACTTCACCACGGCCTTCCGCCAGCGAATCGGCATGACGCCCAGCCAGTTTCGCCAGCAAGCCCTGGGCATCACCGAAACCGAGTTGGCCGGGCGCGCCTGATGCGGCTCCTACAGGTTTTATTGCTGACGATAGCGTTGTTATCCACAGGCCTGGCGCATGCGGCGTCTGTGGATATCTGCCGCACTGACTATCTGAACCTGATGCCGGTAGCGCAGATTTTCGAGGACACCCAGGCACACCTGAGCCTGGAACAAATCGCTCAACGGCCTGACGCCGATTTCAAAGCCGCGACCCCAAGCTGGCCGACCCAAGGCTACAGCCGCTCTGCATTCTGGTTGAAATTACAACTGACCAACTCAAGCGCTGCGGTGTGTTCGCGCCTGTTGGTGGTTGGCGCACCGCGCCTGGAAGACATCCGCGTCTACCAACCGGGACGTGTTGCCCACGGCGGAGCCGCCTATCCCTTGGCCGAATGGCCCCGGCCGGCGACGCGTCAGCCGGCGTTCCCGGTGTCCTTGGCGGCGGGGGAGAGCACCACGGTGTTCGTCCGAGTGGCGAGCAATTTCCAGATGCTGTTGGAGCCGGAGCTGTGGTCCGAACCGGCGCTGCTGCGCAGTCAGCAACAGACTTATTTGAGCGACGGGCTCACCCTCGGCATCGTCCTGCTGGTCGTGCCGTTCGGCTTCATCGTCGGCTGGATCCTGCGCTCCCGACTGCTCACCGTGAACGCCGGCGCAGTCCTGAGCTACATCCTGCTGACCTGCATCCTCAACGGCTACCTGATCCACTGGCCCAGCGCACTGGGCTGGACACGCGAGCTGCTGACCTTCGCCAGTGCAACCTCGATCGTCCTGTTCCTGGCCTACATGCGCGTGCTATTGCAGGTTTCCCAACTGCCCAAGATCATTGGCTGGAGCTACTGGGTGCCGCTGTTGGGCTGTGTCTTCGGCCGACTCTGGTGGCTCAAGGCCGACCCGGTCCAGGGCGCGCTAATTGTCCAAATCTCGCTGATGAGTTTCTACGGCGCGCTGCTCCCCACCTTGTTTATGGCGTGGCGCAGGCGTCTGGCCTACAACTGGATGGCCTGGCTGGTGCCGGCGCTGTTGCTTGGGCAATTGCTGATGCGGCTGTTCTTCCCCCAGGAGCAATTGCCCTGGCAGTCGCCGCAAAGCAAATACAGCTTATCGTCCACCCTGGCGGGCGTGGCGTTGCTGGTGTGCACGTTGATCATGGAAGTCACCCGCAGTCGCAACCGCGAAAAAAACGCCCTGTCCACCCTCGACCAACAACGCCAGGCCGAACAGGAACGCCTGGAAAGCACCGTGGCGCTGCGCACGTCGCAGTTGCGCGAATCCCTGGCGGCGCGCAGCGCGTTGATGGCGCGGATCAGCCACGACCTGCGCTCGCCGCTGGTGCGCATCATCGACTACGCGCGGCTGCTGCACGCCGGCCCCAATCGCGACTATCAAGCCACCATCGAGCGCAACGCCCGCCAGCAACTGGAGCTGATCGACGAGATGCTCGAGTTCTCCCATGGCGAGCTGGAGCAGATGCAACTGAGCCTCGCGCCGGGTTATCTGTACGGCTTCCTCAACGAGATCGCAGACGAAGCGGGCTTTCTCGCCGCACGCCAGGGCAACACCTTTGAGGCGGTGCTGGCGGATGACCTGCCACCCCTCGTAGAGGCTGACTTCAAACGCCTCCGGCAGATCCTCATGAACCTCCTGGCGAACGCGGCGAAATTCACTCGCAACGGCCAGATCCGTTTCGAAGTGAGCGCTTCTTCAGGTGCGAGCACCGACACCGTGGAACTGCGCTTCAGCGTGATCGACACCGGCATTGGCATCGATCCGCAAGAGTTCGAACAACTGCTGCAACCGTTCCGCCGCGGCCGCAATGCCCAGCGCTTCGAAGGCAGCGGGCTGGGCCTGTCCATCGTCACGCAACTGCTGGAACGCATGGACAGCCGCCTCGAACCCCAAACCACGGGGCAGGGCAGCCACTTCAGTTTTCGCCTGCAACTCAAATACGCCGAGGAACACGACCTCGAAAACGGCATCGTCGACAACAACGCCACGCCATTCGACGGCCAGGGCAAACACGTCCTGCTGGTGGACGACATCGAACAGAACAACGAATGGCTCTACGACCTGCTGGCCGGTTACGGTTTCGACGTGAGCATGGCGGCGAACGGCGAAGACGCCTTGGCCTGCCTGGCGGAACAGTCGGTCGACCTGTTGATCAGCGACCAGATGATGCCCGGTATGGACGGCTGGGAACTGCTGCGCCAAGTGCGCGACGCTGCGCGCGATCTACCCGTGATGCTTTATTCCGCAGTGCCGCCACGCAGGCCGGAGAACTATCCACAGGACCTGGCCTTCGACGCAGTACTGCTCAAGCCTGCCGACAGCCGCGAATTGCTGGCGTGCGTCAAGGCTCTGGCCTGCGCGGACACGGCGGGTCCGGCGATGGCTCGGGAGCAATAGCGTGCAGGGTTGGGGTTACCGACTGCTTTTGCTCGGCAGCCTTTCGATGGTGCCCTGGGCGAAGGTCCAGGCCGAACAAACGGCACCCACCGTCCTCACGCTCGACGAAACCACCGTCACCGCCCGCCGCCGCGAGGAAGATCCGCAAAACGTACCGATCCCGATCAACGTCCTCTACGGCGATCAACTGGACGAAGCCGGTCTGCATCGACTGCAAGACATCCAACAACGCGTGCCGGGCCTGATAGTGTCCGGCCACGACGCCCGCTACGCCGGCTTCGGCCTGCGCGGCTTCGGCGCGACCGCCTACAACGATGGCCTGGAAGGCAGCGTCGGCACCTACGTCGATGGCGTTTACCAGGCGCGCCAGGGCATGGCCTTCACCGAGTTGATGGACATCGAACGCATCGAAGTTTTGCGCGGGCCGCAAGGCACCTTGTTCGGCAAAAACACCACCGCCGGCGCGCTGAACATCATCACCAAACAACCGACGTTCCAGCCCGAAGCCAACCTCGAAGCCAGCTACGGCGAGCGCGGTTTGCGGGAATATCGCGGGACGATTTCCGGGCCACTGCAAGACGACGTGCTGGCCGGGCGACTCAACGTTTTCGACAGCGCCTCCGATGGCGCCGTGGAAAACCTGCAAGACGGCAGCCGCCTCGGCGACGCCGACAGCCAAGGCCTGCGCGGCCAACTACTGTGGACGCCGAACCCTGACTTCAGCGCCCGCTTGATCGCCGACTATGCCGAGCAAAACGAAGCCGGCAACGTCCTGCTGGTCAATCATTACGGCGAGCAAACCCGCAAACGCGCCAAGTTCCTCGGCTATCCACTGACCGAGCCCGACCCCTACAAACGCGAGTCCCGCATCGACGCGCCGGGCCATCCGCAAACCCTGCAGAACGGCGTCTCACTGGAGTTGAACTGGGACCTCGACGAGGCGATGCGCTTCACCAGCATCACCGCCTACCGCGACTGGGACTACCGCGCCACCCGCGACAGCGACAGCACCGCGCTGTCGGTGATCCAATCCGAAACCGCGCTGGGCCACCGGCAGTTCAGCCAGGAATGGCGCCTGTCCGGCACAGCCGGCTCGTCCGTCGACTATGTCGCCGGCCTTTACTACCTGCGCCAGCAGCTCGACCGGCAGATCGACGCCGAATACGGCAAGGACGCCGCGTCCTGGTTCATCGGCGATCAACTGGAGCAACTGAAGAAACTGGGCATCAACATCACCGATCCGAGCCAGGTGCCGGCCATGCTGCTGGACGGCGCCCGGCAACGTTACGACGGCGAGCAGAAGGGCGACAGCCGAGCGGTTTTCGGTCAACTCTCCTGGCGCCCGATTGACCCGCTGGAACTCACCGGCGGCCTGCGCTACAGCCAGGAGCGCAAGGACGGCTGGATCTCCCGCGACGTCAGCAACCTCGCCCCGCTGACCGGCTTGCCACCAGTGTTCCAGGCCGGTGGGCAATTGCTGCGCGACATCGCCCTCGGCGGTGATTACTACCGCGAGGACTCGATAAAAGAACACAACGTCTCCAGCCTCCTCAGCGCCAGCTACCGCTTCAGCGAGGCGGTGATGGGCTACGTCAGCTGGTCGCGGGGCTACAAGGCCGGCGGCATCAACTTCGACGTGGTCGGTCCGTTCACCGCGCCGACCTTCGAACCCGAGCGGGCCACCTCACTGGAACTGGGCATGAAAACGCGGTTCTGGGATGAGCGTGCCTTGCTCGACCTCGCCGTCTACCAGACCGACGTCGACAACTACCAAGCGCTTACCTACAGCCCGCCGACGTCGCTGTTCGCGCCACCGCTGCGCGACAACCTGATCAACGTCGGCAAAGTCCGTCTGCGCGGCATCGAACTCGATTCCGCCTGGCAACTCACCCCCCGACTCACTGGGCGCCTGGGCCTGGCCTGGAGCGATGCCCGCTACCGCAGCTTCCCCAACGCCCCGTGCCCACCGGCCTCGGGCCAATGGACCTGCGACCTCAGCGGCGAGCGCCTCTACAACGCGCCGGAATGGAACCTCAGCAGCGGCCTCGACCACACCCATCCGCTGCCCTACGGATTGGAAGCCTTCAGCGGTATCGACTACAGCTTTCGCACCGGCTACTCCGGCACCCTCGAAGGCGGCGAAGGCAGCTATCAACCCAGCTACGGCCTCACCAATTTGCGCCTGGGCCTGCGCAGCCAGGACCGCGCCTGGGAAGTGGAAGGCTGGGTGCGCAACGTCTTCGACCGCAACTACATCACCGCCGTCTATTCACTGCTCGGCACCGGCGACTACGGCGTCATCACCGGCAGCGAACGAACCCTCGGCACCACCGTCAGGCTTCGCTATTGACCGAAATAAACCGCGTCGGACAAAACGCCAAACGATTACCGCCAGCCTTCTTCGACAGATACATCGCCTGATCCGCCTTACTGATCAGCCCGTCGATCTCATGCCCATGCTCAGGGTAAAACGCCACCCCGATACTCGCCGCGATCTCCACCGTCTGCGCGCCAATCAAAATCGGCGCATTGGCCGCCGCCAGCATCCGCTTGAGCAACGGCTCGCTGTCCTCCACCGCCTGCAACCCCACCAGCCCCGCGACAAACTCATCGCCACCCAACCGCGCCAACGTATCGCCCTCCCGCAACGTCGCATTGATCCGCGCCGCGACAATCTGCAACACCCGGTCCCCCCAGTCATGCCCGTAGCTGTCGTTCAGCGCCTTGAACCCATCCAGATCAATAAACGCAATCGCCACCTTCTGCTGATAAATACGCGCCTTGCCCAACGCCTGACGCATCCGCTCGGCCAACAACAACCGATTGGGCAACTGCGTGAGCGCGTCATACCGCGCATCCCGCTCCAGCAACTGCAGCCGCTGCTTCATCTGCGTCATGTCGCCGAGCAGCGCCACGTAGTGCTGAACATTGCCGTGCCGATCATGCACCGCACTGATGCTGATCCGCGACGTCATCTCCCGGCCATCCTTGTGGTTGCTTTGAATCTCACCGGACCAATGCCCGTGGAAATCCAATGCGTTTTTCATCGGCGCGTAAAACGCGGTGAGGCGGCGGACCATGCGATGGGAGTTCAGCTCGCGCCCCTTGATCTCTTCTTGCCCGTAACCGGTGAGCCGCGTGAAGGCCTCGTTCACGGCGATGACCCGACCGAATGGGTCGACCAGGATAATGCCTTCGCGGGCGTGGCTGAACACCGTGGCGGCCAGCTCTGGGCACACGTTGTTGAGGCGACGGTCCAGCGTGGCTTCGTCACGGGTGGCGGGCCATATGTTGGAATCGAAGCCTTGCTGGGCCAGATAGGCGGCCAGGGATGACAGCGCCTTGTGCAGCCGGGTCAGGGCATTCGTGGCGAGCCTGGAGTTGAGGCAGTGGCTCCAGATGAAGGTGCGTAGGTTCATGGGGGTACACGGTGCTCGGTTGCAGCGGTAGGGGGTGAGTGGAGAAGGCATTATCGAGGTGGGAATGGGTGGGGGCGTTTGCTGGAGCGGATGTGAGCTTTGCGGGAAGGGATGGATTGGAAAGATTTTTTGGCGTGGGTTTTATAGCCAGGAAGAATTAATGGGTATGCACTTGTTGCTAGACGTTATTGCGCACTGTCATTTCCTACAGGAGGAGATGGGGTTGTTCGGAGAAGATGACGAAGGATTTGTTGTAGCAATGACACTTGCCTTGGTTGTGTCCCGGGGAGCCGTTGGTCGGCCCTGTGAGAGTTGACAGGTGCGCGCACAGATTGCCTGTTGTTTATTGTGATTGACGCTCCATCCGGGAGCGCCCCCTCAATTGCTACGTCTAAGTGTTTATCGATGTTGCGAGAGTAATTTGGCGTTTTCGAGTTGGTCTTGGTAGCGATGTCTACCAAGACTTTCATGTCAAGGAGATGAATATAATGTCTGTTGATAATGAAACAAGTTCAATAGTGACTATAAGGGCTAGCGGGAGCGATGCGTGGGCCGAAATCGAATTGGAATACTCGTGGTCATCAACTGGCACGTTATTCTCTATTAGGACGAAGAGGGTGCGGGCGGCAGACAATGGTCGTTCAAAAGGCAATATAAAACTGGCGCTTGTATCAGCGGTTGACACCGGTTGGAAGGAAATGAATGATGATGACGGAGTTCAAAATGGTCAATGGTACACTTTTGATACAACTCTTTCTGTGGCGGGAAACAACAAAGAAGCAACCATCCATTTCAACTGGATTTATGATCAGGCGTTTCCGAGAAAAGATATTAATATGACGGGTCAGAAAACAGTCTCGCGTAATTAGTTGAGGCAAAAATTAGCAACAGAAAAGGCAGGGACTGCTTCCTTGGCCCTGGCTTGGAATAATCGGTTCCCTTTCTGGCGCCTTTCTGGCCTCCTTTTTTTGTAGGGCGCTTTGAGAGGCAGCCCTTTCAAGGTCTTTGATAAAATCCCACAAAACTCCAGTCAGGGTGACGAAAGCAATGTGGGCAGAAGTTCTAGCGCGGTTTGAGAAAAAAGCACCGGCCAGTGT
>NZ_LMDO01000051.1:0-8312 GCF_001425105.1 Pseudomonas sp. Root401
CTGAGCTACTAGACATCGCCGATACAGGTGATTGGGACCGTGTTCAGTTGCTGCTTAAATCCCTTGCACCGGTGGTCCAAGTCCTTCCAGAAACAGCCGCGGCAATTGAGGCTGCTCAGGAGGAAATGCCGGCTCTTCGCGATGTTCCATCGCACCTGACCAGCAAAGCCCTGATGAAGCGTCGTAAAGGCTCTGCTGTTCCGTGTGAAAGCTACGTACAGGCGCCTTTCTGGCTTGAGCTTTCCCAATGGAATCTCGTTGACCAGTTCGGCGCTTACGATGCTCTTGTTTCGGTCTACACGGCTGCTCTAGCTGCTTCAGGGCTAGACCCTGAGTCTGCTGAATACGCCGTGTTGGCCAGCTCCGTGCTCGCTGACAACATCCGGTGTCTTGAGGCTTGCTTGTAGGTCTCCCGCGCTTCGCGAATCCACTCAGCCAGGCTCATCCCCTGGCTTTTTGCGTGTTCTTCCAGCTGGCTTAGCTGCTCGATCATTTTCTTTCTGCTCCCTGGCAATTTTCAGTAGATCGGCCACCGCTTCGGTCATCGTGCAGTCGTGCTCGATGGTCATCAGCTTGAGCTCCTTCCAGACCTCAGGGGTGATGCCGACGTTCTTCAGTCTTTCTTTGGTCATTCTGCAATACCTTTTCCTGTGTCATCACCCGAAGTGGGTGTCAAAAGTGGTGCTTCGTGTTTTCGTGTCAAAGTGTTGTTGTTTTTTCGTGCTGTCGTGTTAGGATTTGCCTCGATCACGGCGGTTCCCGTGACACGAAAACACACCAACACGAGAAGGTTACCAAGCATGGAACTCAAGGTCGAAGTTGAAGGCATCAAGAAATCAGGCGTTTCGAAGTCCAACACCCCTTACTTCATTCTGGCGTGCTACGTCGTTCTCCCTGGCGTTAAGCATCCTCAGGCCTGTGATCTGTTCTCCGACAAGGCCCTGAATCCTGGCACCTACGATGTGCCTGCTGCGTTTTCGATCAAGGAAAACCGTCCGCATTTCGAGCTGAAGCTTTCGGAGGCCAAGGGCTCGAAAATTGGTCAGGCTGCGTGATCACGTTTCTTGGCTGTGAGGGCTCTTGGATCGTTATGACGTCCCCCCCGTCTTGCAGTGGTGATCTGCAAGTCTTCACAGCTCAAGAAATTGTTGCTCAGCAGCAATTAACGCCCGAGGACTACCAACTACTTAAGGATCACACCTTAGAAATCTTTTTGGTTGTTTTTGGGTTTTTTGCTTTAAAAAAACTTCTTTGAGGTTATCTATGACTAAGTTGAAAGCGCTTTTTGCTGTTCCTGCTCTGGCTGTTGCCTCTGTGTCTGCGCACGCTGCTGTTGATGTAACTGCTCTCGATGGCACTAAGGCTGATGTTGCCCTGGTCGGTGCTGCTGTTTTTGCTGTTCTGATCGCTGTGGCTGGCTTCAAGTACATTCGTCGCCTTCTTTAATGAAGGAGCGCCGGGCAAGGGCAAGCGACTCCGGAGCTGCCCGCCCGGCGCAATCTCTCTCTGGGCTTAGGCCCTTTTTTTTTGGGTTTAATTATGTTCGACGTAAACGCTTATTACTTAATCGTTTTCCTCATCGCAATTATTATTTTATTGTTTTGGTGAACTTTATGCGTAAGTTTTTCGCGCTCATATTTTTTACACTATTCTTTGCTAATAGCTCTTTTGCGTTAGACGAAGTTGGCAATTGGTACTTTGAGTCATTCCCTAATACCCAATTGACCATTGATTCATCTATGAATACAGCAAGTCAATATAGAGCTTTTTGTAAGCAATATGAAAACTCTGACTTGCGTTCTAATTCGTCTGATGAATTTAATACCGCGCTTGGTTATCAACTATCTGTTTTTTCCTTTCATCAAGTAATTAACGAAACTGAACATCAGTGCGCCTATTATGAAAGCGAAACTGTTGAAAGTGATACTCCTAAAACTGTTGTTTTGTATATTTATAGAATTGAATCCTGCTTGAATCCTGATGAAGAATGGAGCAAGGAAAAACACATGTGTGTTACGAAGGAGGCTAAGTGTGTGTCTGGTGATACTGTTCTTCTTTCAGGTTTCTCTGCGCCCCTTGTTCAGACTGCGCCTTATACCATTTATGTAACTGATAGAACGCCTGATACAGCTTGCAAAGAGCTTCAAGGTAGCTCTATGGCTTGTACCTATAATAAGCCTGCACGAACTCATTCATGCTATTCAGATAGCTCTTTAACACTTGATGCTAACGGCAATATGGGAAGCACCTCTGCTACTGGCCACTGTAATTACTCGTTTGTAAACAGTGGCAATACTTGCACCGTTACTCCTTCGAATACTTTACCAAAAGCATGGGGCGGATATTCCCTTTCGCAGTCCTCAAGCGAGATGACCTGTGCACCTGGCATTGAGTCTCCTGGCTGCCCAATTGTCGATGGTTCTGGTGAGACCGGCGGCACCGGTGGTGATGGTGGCACAGGCGGTACTGGAGGCACCGGTGGTGATGGTGGCACAGGCGGTACTGGAGGCACCGGTGGTGATGGTGGCACAGGCGGTACTGGAGGCACAGGCGGTACTGGAGGCACCGGTGGTACGGGCGGCACGGGTGGGACTGGTAGCACGGGTAGCGCATCTGGTGGTGCTTGTGATCAGACTTTGCAGTGTTCTGGTGATGCAATCCAGTGTGCAATTCTCGCTCAAGAAAAGAAAACAGCTTGTTCACTTGCGCAATTAAGCACTGTTGATGAAGCCAAAATTAATGGTCTTCTAACTGGTGATAAATTTAACCTCGAAGAGAAAACTGTAGAGGCTAGTTCTCTTTTTCAAAAAGCACGCTTTCTCCCAGAGGCTTGTCCAGCACCTATATCAATGAGTCTTTCATTTGGCACGTACTGGCTCGATTTTGATTATATCTGCCGCTATGCCCATTTTGTTGCGGCGTTTGTTGTTTTGGGCGCAACTCTTCTCGGTCTCATGATCGTCTTTAAGGATTAATCATGCCTTTTGCTCTCATATCAGCCCTTGTTGCGTCTCTTGTACCACTTGCCAAGATGGTTCTTAAAGCTCTTGGAGTTGGTGTTGTTTCGTATGTCGGTATTAATCTTGTTCTAACTGAGGCTACTGATGTAATCATGGTCAATATATTGGGTCTCCCTGTAGAGATTCAACAAATACTCGGCCTTTTAAAGGTTGATGTTGCGATTAATATCATTTTGTCTGCAATCACGACAAAATTAACACTGAATGGCATTAACAAAATTACAGATTCTAAATCTAAGCTGACAGGTATCTAACATGTTAGTCCTTCGTACTGGCCTTCCTGGGCATTCCAAAACATTAAACTCGATTAAAGAAATTGATGCCGAAGCGAGTTCTTCGGGTCGTACTGTTTACTATCATAATATCCCTGATTTGGCAGTCGATAAGCTAAAAGCGACTTGGTTTGAGTTTGACCAACCAACTGAATGGTTCAACTTGCCCCATAATTCAATTATCGTTATTGATGAGTCGCAAGGTTGGTTTGGTCCTCGTGATACTCGCAAAGAGATGCCTGAACATTTTTCGCAGTTTGAAACACATCGTCATAAGGGTTTTGATGTCCATTTAATCACTCAGCATGGCATGTTCTTGGATACCCATGTACGCCGTCTTGCAGGCAAGCATATTTATTTTTGGCGTTTATGGAACGGCTCAAGGGTATCCCGCTACGAGTTTGAAAAATTTACTGATACGGATAAACAGTCAGAGCTCAAGTACGGTAAAAAATCCATTATCAAATTGGATAAGACTTTTTTCGGCTTGTACAAATCGGCTGTAGCCCACAACTCCAAGTTTAGCCCCCCGTTTGTCGTCTACGGTTTGCCCTTGTTGCTGCTCGTCCTGGGTGGGCTGATTTATTTCTACCTGAACAAGACTCCCGCGGCTGAACAGCCGCCCGAGAGCAAGCCTGTTTCCCATGTCGTTCGTGCACCAGGTAAGCCCATTGATTCATCTCCCTACGCACCTCGTGTCGATGGCTTGCCTCTTTCAGCGCCTATCTACGACAGCCTTACCGCTCCTTCAGTAGCTCCGAAACTCACGTGCTTTTTCAGTGATGACCAAGAGTACAACCTTGCTAACCCGGCGAAGCTGGATGTTTTGGTATCGAATGGCCCCTCTCTGGCGTGTGGCTGCTTTACACAGCAAGGGACCAAGCAATCTATTCCGTTTGATGTATGTCGTGCCTATGCCCTTAACGGCAGCTTTGACAGCACCCTTCCTGCGGTCTCTCGTGCTTCCTCGGGGTACAGAAAATGAGCCGTGTATTGGTCGTTATCTTTGCTCTTTTTCTATCAGGGAATGCTTTTAGCGCGGGTTTGACCCTCCGCATGGATCAGGTCCCTGCTACCCAGCTGCTGGCTGCCACTTATAAAAACATGCTCGGAAAGAGTTACGCGGTTGATCCTTTGGTGATCACCAATCCGCCGCTGGTGACTTTTGATGTCCAGGACTGGCCTGCAGAAAAACTAGCTTCGACGGTTGATGCTGTTCTTGCTCGTGCCGGCATTGAAAAGTCGGTGACTGCTGATGGACTGATTTATTTCTCGCTGAGCAAGGAAGCACAGCACATGACTTCGCTCAGTGGCCTTTCATTCGATGCCACTGGTGCCCCTTCTGCCCAGCTCCCTGGGCTTGCTGGTCAGGCGAGCCAACTATCTTCCGACTTTTCTGTGTATGCCCCGCATGACCGCACTGTGGCGAGTCTTCAGGCTGTAGCCAATCAGCTACTTGGAACGAATATCGATGCTCGTGATGTGGTCATTTTGGTTGGTGATCAGGAGCGTGTTGAAAAGGTCCGTTACGTTCTTGAATCCCTCGATCAAGTGGTGCCTGAGGTTCAGGCCAAGGTGCTGGTTGTTGAATTCACGTCAAGCGAGGTTGAAGGCAATACCTTTGAGTTTGCTTTGAGCGCACTTTCCGGAAAACTGAATATTGGGGTGACCTCATTGCTTGCACCTGGTGAGAGTGTTCTGAAGATTGCCACGGGTGACTTCTCAGCGATTCTGTCTGCGGTTTCTGGCGATAGTCGCTTTAGCGTTGTGTCGTCGCCTGTGTTGCGTGTGAAGGATGGCAAGACCGGTACCGTAGAAGTCGGTGAGGAAGTACCTACGTTGTCGACCACTAGCTTTGACAATCAGGGCAATGCGCAGCAGTCCATTAAATACCGCTCAGCTGGTGTCATCTTCGAGCTCAAGCCAACGATCATGAAGAATCGTATTGAGCTGGAGCTGAAGCAGCAGATCTCCGACTTTAAGGCCAACAATACCTCTGGTATCGACTCCCCTACTTTATCGAAGCGTGAGCTTTCCACGGTCGTTCAGGCTCGTGATGGTGATCTGATCGTGCTTGGCGGTCTGGATCAGAAAAAGGAATCTGCGTCTGGTCGTGGCTTCAGTTTTTTGCCGCGTTTCATGCGTTCAAATTCTTCTGAGAAAACCCGTACTCAAGTGTTGATCTTCCTCCAGGTTGATCGCTTGAGCTGAGTCCCTTTGCACACATGGAGTGTTCCTATGCGTCGTCCGCTGATCCTTTTTGGTGTTTACCTTGTGGTTGCGTTTTTCGCGTTCCTGCCCGTGATCAGCTTTGGCGTTGGCTGGTCCTTTCAGGGTTTCCCTGGGTGGTTTTCGTCTGGGTTACATGTCGCACTGTTAGCTATCGCTATCACCTTTGGACGGCTCGCTTGGGGTGCTTGGCTCATTGGCTATCGAGCTGCCGGGGATTGGAGTGATCGACGAAAATTGCGGTGAATCTGCATCTATTGGTGCGCTGCCTTTTTGCTGTATCAAGTGTTTCGGGCTCTATAGGTGCGCAAATAGGTGAAAACCTCCGCAATTTTCTCAGGGGCTTCAAATGAAAGGTCGTAGGAAGCTCAAAACATCCAAGTGGCTTCTCGTTGAGCGGTTCCGCACTGAGGCGGTGCTATCTGGTGGTTGGTACTCAGAAAATCAGCGTCGTTTTATTCGTGTAGCCGCTGATTCTGGTACCAATTTAGAGCCTACAGGGAAAATGGCAGGTGTCTCTAAACCAATGATTTCAAGCGACTATCCTGATATATCCTGACTGGTATAGAAATTTTTGTATGTAAAAACGGTACCAAACGCATAACTTGGTCAAGTCGCCGGCGGCTAAAAATGGTACCAAAAGCTGTTGACTGCTTATTTTTAAATGGTACTATTTCCAAACTCTAATAACTGTCCAGATCGAACAATGGTACCAAAATGTTAGTCAAAATTCCTGAGGCCCCTGATGACCTGGTGCAACAACTCAAGCTTGCTACAGGCATGGCCACGGCTTCGAAAGCCTTTCTTGCAGCTGCTCGATCTCACGAACCTTTGCTCGCTCAAGTGGAGGCACTAACGGCTGAAGTCCAGTCGTTAAAGGAACGCTTGGAGCGATCGAATGAGGTTATTGGCTCTGCTCGTGCGGCGGCTGTTTCTTTACTGGGTAGCGTCGGTCCTGGTCGAAAGGCACCGGCTAGTCTGAAGGATCTTGGTGATTGGTTTGATTCCCAAGCTTCTTTGGACCTTCATCCAAAACCGGCAGCTGATTGGGAGTCTTTCGCGGAGGTCGTTCGTGATATCAACGATGATGGTTCGTTGGTCAAGGGCCGCGACCCCGGCTCATCGTGACAGCTTCTCCGTCGCGATGAACGGAGTCCCGGGCGAAGCGAACCCTTGACCTTACCTCGACTTAATTACTCTTTGCCTGGGATGTAGGGGACGCTTTTCCCCCTGCATCCCTGGCCTCGCCGAGAGCTCCCAGAGGGCTGCCGGAGGCATGAGGCAGAACAAACACTTACGTGCTGTGGTTTAATCACTTTCGATAAGAAAACGGACGCAAAAAAAAACCCCCCTTTACAAGCTGTGGCGGCTTAGGGAGGTTTTTCGGCTTCGGAGGCCGTGGATGCATCATAGCTCAGATGTTGAGGGGGCTCTAGACCCCTTTGATCGGGCTCCTTTGGGGGGGCTGGATCAGGCCGCGAAAGCGGCCCTTGGTATAAATGCGAAATCCTCTACCACCTGTGAGGATCTCGAAAACACCGCAAAGGCCCGTGCTGCAAGGGCTGAGCGTTGGTTTGCCTTGGCTAAAAGTCGTGAAATTTTTGCTCGCGAATCTGCATCTATCGGGATTTCCGCGTACGACAAATTTCACCGAACTTTTGCCTGTCATCACAACCGCATCGGCTCCTTCGTCGAGGTGCATCACAGCGCCTTGCATCAGAGAGCGTTTTACGGCGGTCTGGCTACTTGTGGCAGCGTTTGGGCGTGCACCGTTTGTGCTGCCAAGATTCAAGAGCGCCGCCGTGAGGAAATTGCGCAGGCCATCGATCACGCGTATTCCCAGGGCGAACATGCTCCTGTGATGGTGACGTTCACTTTCCCGCATATGCGAGCTGATGTACTGCGTTCACTGATCCTCAAGCAGCGTGAAGCGTTCAAGTATTTGCGTGAAGGCAACAGCTTCCGACTGTTCTGCAAGCGGTTTGGCTATCAGGGTCTGATTCGTTCGCTCGAGGTCACACACGGTCAAAATGGTTGGCATCCGCATACCCATGAACTTTGGTTTGTCCGACCGTTGAAAAAGCGTGAGCGTGAAGCGTTTTTGGACTTTGTTAAGGCTCGGTGGGAGAAGGCCTGCGTCAAGGCTGGGCTCATCGATCCTGCAGATCAGCTCAAGATGCGTTCTTTCCGCATGTACAGCTGTGATGTGCGTTTTAACGTCACCACAGGCGACTATCTGGCGAAGCAGGATGGGTCTCGTCACTGGGGTGCGGATCGCGAGATGGCCAGCTCCAAGGCAAAGACCAAGAACAAGTTCAAGGGCTGTCATCCTCATGATTTCCTTGTCCGTGATGATGAGGACGGTCGTCGTCATTACCTCGAATATGCGCTAACCATGCGTGATCTTCGTTGCCGGCAACTCTACTGGTCTCCTGGCTTGAAGGAGTGGTGTGGTGTCGATGAAAAGTCGGATGAGGAAACTGCTGAGGCGCAGACAGAAGCGGCCGATATTCTCGGATTCCTGACCGCTGATGAGTGGCGTTTGATCTACATGGCCAAGGCTGAGGCTGAGCTACTAGACATCGCCGATACAGGTGATTGGGACCGTGTTCAGTTGCTGCTTAAATCCCTTGCACCGGTGGTCCAAGTCCTTCCAGAAACAGCCGCGGCAATTGAGGCTGCTCAGGAGGAAATGCCGGCTCTTCGCGATGTTCCATCGCACCTGACCAGCAAAGCCCTGATGAAGCGTCGTAAAGGCTCTGCTGTTCCGTGTGAAAGCTACGTACAGGCG
>NZ_LMDO01000052.1:0-7863 GCF_001425105.1 Pseudomonas sp. Root401
AAATCCAAAGAGTGGCTGGAAGGCAAAGCCGCGAATGCTCATGTGTCGACGGATCGGGTGCTCAAGGCCGCTAAAGCCAAAAGACCTTGAAAGGGCTGGCTTTGAGAGGGAAATGGATTGTAGAAAAAACATACGTTGAAGACATGTCAGGCGTGGCTGTCAGTCGTTGGGCGGACGGGACTCGCCAGCCGACGTCGCCTTGCGCGTTTGCCTACAACTACGCCAGAATCCGCCGGCTTGTGCGCCTGGGGTTGAGTCGGTAGTTTGGACCTGTCACTGCTCATCAGTGATCGGGTTTAGCAGCTCGTGGTGAAACAGGTTGTGCAAGGCGTCATCCAGTCGGGATTCCCATCCTGCACTTGATGGTGGCTGTGCGCAGGGCGTCCCCGGACGCGCCGGTTTCTTGTTTCCCCGGTCTGCTAACCTGCGTACAGCTGCCTCCCATCGTTTAGCAGCGAGCGGGTGATGGCTCCAATGACAGGAAGCAAGACGATGGCAAAAGATACTCCGAATCCCCCCGATACGAACGAACACGTCTCACGTGCTCAATCTGCCCGCAACAAGAAAATCGACGACGCTGCCACGCGAGCGTTGGATTACTACCTGAAGCCTAAGAGCGAAACGTCTGACAAATCGGACTCCATTTTTCGGATTGATCCGGGGGTTGATTCTGAGTGTTTGCTTGCGAATCTGAGTGAGAATTTGGCTTCGGCAAACGCGATGATCAGTGATTTGGCGTTTGATCTGGATGGATCGCGGCGGCGCGTTGCGTTGGGGATTTTGCAGGTGATTGAGGTGAGTGAGCTGTTGGCGAATCGGGCTTTGGATATTGTTGAGGTGAGGTAGGCTTGGCGAGCGGCAGCGTTCCTTAAGCAAAATAAAGGTCTTGTGGTAACAAGACCTTTATTTTCCGCAGAACGACTGAAGTCTTCTATGTAATGCGCAACTCGCAGTCTGATTGGACAATAGATGATAAGCGTAGGACGGTTGCTTGTTTGGTCCTAAGGCTCGCTCAACGATAGATCCGGAAGTCGTCCCGTGTCCCAGCTGCCCATTTCCACAGTTAGCTTGTATGGCAAGGGTTACAGCAGTAATAACAACCGTTGATTTGAGCATTAGCCCATGTAGCTCGCGCTGCGGCAACGGCACCTGTACAGGAGGGATGGGTTCCTAGGCTAACCTGATTTTCTTGTAGCGGCATATGGCTGCAACCTGTTGTGGTGTTGTGTACTTCGTAGTCGCCGTTGGCTTGTTCGTTTCTATTCACGATAAATGATGGCATTTTCTCGTCCTCGCTTCCGTGTGTCCGAGTGGGGTAGTGACTCGGCGTTTAGCCGTGCCCGGAATGCTACTTCAAACGCTGATGACCAGCAGGAGTGGAGGTTAGCTTGGGTATGGCAGAAAGCAATCACTCCTCCGAATGTCCGCCCTTGGAGACCTTTCGTTGTTCGGCGCCGCCCAAGTGGGCGAATGGGGCTTTGATGTGAGTTGGGCTGTCACCTTGCATCGGTTGGCGCTGGAGCAAGCCGGCGAGGTGATGACTGGATAATGTTTTAAGGAGCGCTTGTGCATAAAATCGCGCTACCTGCTAACACGAGCGGAGCAGCGACCATGGAATACGACGACAGATTGATAGAAGAATCTGTGCTTGCCTTGTTGGCAGCCTTCAGCTCCGACAGCGGCAATGCCTGGAAAGGATTCGACTTCGAGGTCATGAACCGATTACATGAACAAGGCCTCATCAGCGATCCGGTAAACAAGAACAAGTCGATCTGGTTGACGGACGAAGGGTTGGAGCGAGGTCGGCAGATTGCCGAGCGGTTGTTCGGGAAGAAGAGTTGAGGGTGCGTGTCGCCTCGTGATCGCTCGCCGGAAGCCATAGCAAACCCTATCGAAAGCCTGGCTTCAGCTAATGCCATGTTCGATGATCATTCGTCGCCCAGCAGAACGTGGCCAAACCTGGCGTCCTTATCCAGCGGCTTAATTGCCAATAGCTGATCAAGGCGAATCTCCTGGCGGCCTTCCGCGGTTTCGACTTCGAGAAATTCTTCCCGTGTGGAGGAGGTCCGTGTGGTGATCGCCTGGGCTGTCAGGCGTTGGCCGTTAGTCAGCTCGATGTCCAGCGTGTAGTCGCACAGGCAGGCAATCTCCAGGTAGTCGTGCAGGTCGCAGTGCAACGGTTTATAGGTGCTCATCTCATGTTTCATGGATAAATCTCGAACTGCAGTGGATTGTCATAGTCGCCAAAAATGTCCCCCAGTTTATTCAAGGCAGACGATTTGAATGATGCGGTTATCTCCATGAATTGTTGTGGGAAGGGCAGGGGACAGACCACGATTACGCTGAGTTCGGGGAGGCCTTGTGATGGAGCGCAAGCACGAGCATCGTCTACGGGTAGAGTACGCTCGGCTGCTGGAGCACAAGCGGCTTCATGTTCGTTACATGGATCCCGAACTGGTGGACCTGCTCGTAGACACCGTGACGTTCTACCTAGCAACCTTGGTTGATCCTTCTGGCGGCACAGATAGATAGCTTTCCCTGGGAAACTGGTGTTTTTTTCGTGGCCCTGATGTTCGGGTCAACGAGGTAGATTTATCTGGCGCTGCCACGTGAGCGTTGTCGAAAAGGAGTGGTTCCCGACAAAAAACGCGGGTCCCCCACCCTCGGTAAAACCTCAGGCAATGAGGGGGGAAGTGTTGGAGAGATTTAAGTTATCGGACCGGGCGCCGATAGGTTTGCGGAAGAAAATCACCGAAGGACCGGAGCATGTTTTACCCACGCGAAGCTGAAAAAGATCATCTCTATAACCGCATAGTCCTGCTCACCGTTGCTTGCTGTGTGCTGCTGTTGCTGGCCTCCCTGGCAAAACATTCCGGGACCATTTACGGGGCAATTCAATGGAGTGCTGTCGAGGTGAAAGGCACGGTGACGCAACTTGAAAGCATCCCGATGAATGAAAACGGCATCATCATTCGTTACCAATATGCCGACGGTGATCAGCAAGTCCATGAAGACGAATACGTGGACCAACGCTATAACGAACATGATCAGTACGAGGTAGGGGGTGACGTTGCCCTTCTGTATTCACGTTGGTTTCCCCAAATCAGCAGCATCGCCACCGAGCTACACACTTATCGCGCCAGCTTCTTTGTCATGGCTGGCGGGGTATTGCTGACATTGGTATTCCTCGGGATCTCCTTCATGACCTTCGGAAGCATCTATCGCATGAAGGAAGAAGACCGCTTCTATTGAAACGGTTGTCGGTCATGATGCCCAGAGCCCTCATTCATCCAGGTAATCGGTTTTCCCACCCATGAAAAAGTTGATCCTCGCGTTGCTTTCGCTCGTCCTGCTTTCCGGGTGCGTAACCAAGTCCTTGAGCGTTGAAGACCGCCACCAGATCAAAACGATCAAGATCCTTCCCGTGTACTTTGCGGTAGAAAACTTCCAATACACCAGCATGACTCAGGCGTGGGGTGCAGGCCTGGGGGCCGGAGCAGGCGCAGCGACTGGTATGGCCGCCGGGGCATCGAGCGCCGGCACGAGCGCATTGGCGGGCGCCGGTTCGGTCGTGGGCACCAAGGCGGCCGACGGCGCGACGGCAGATATTTCCCAGGCGATTCTGAACAACATGCAGGCTCACGGTATCGATGTGGGCCAACTGGTGCGTGAAAGCTTCGAGAGGCGCATCAAGCAAGAGGGGTTGTTCACCATCGTGGCGCAAGGTGAGCGAGCGGACGCTGACGTTGAAATCATGGTCTCGCCGTGGGGACTTAGCCTGAAAAACTACAGCACCGTGTTGTACCCCGTCATTGGCGTCAACGCCTCCATGAAACGCAGCGGCACCTCGGTTTGGCGCAACTTCAATACCATTTCGGTATTCAATGAAAGCAACACCATCGCTTACACCCCGGAGCAGTACGCCACCGATCCTGAAGCTGCGCGCGCGGCGTTTTCCCGGGTGTCTGATTTGGCTGTAGGTAAGCTGATTGAAGACCTGAAGCAATAACGGCACAGGCAAACCGGAGTGCTCTACGACAAAATGCTCGTCAAGGATTTACCCTGCCAAATGATGGTCGGAATTTCCAAATCCTTGACCCGGCAGCAGGGCGATTTACTCAACACCCAACGAACGCGTTCTCAAGGCGGCTAGAACTATGAATGAATATGGCCTATACGCTTTGGCATACGCGGTGTTCCTGCTGTTGTTTTTCTATATGAAATCCTACGGCCTCAGGAAATGGCTCGGCATAACCCTGCTTGCGCTGGGATTCGCGAGTATTTTTGCGCTGCCATCTTTCATCTCGGGCTTTGATGTGGGTATCGCTTCAACCAGTGCTATTGCTATCGGTGCGGCACTGTTTTTTAGCCGGGCACGGTATGTGGCGTGAGTCTGTATTCCTCTTTAATTGACCACTCACTCCGTGCCTACCAGCTGTCTCGATAATCGAAGGAGACCTGATAGACGTAGGTGGGCCAATCAATTGAATGCTGAAAATAAGGTTGGAGAATTTTTATCCATTCTTGTGGGACATTAAAGCCTCCGTTATTTATGTTGTTTTCGATTGGAATCCCTAAGGCTTCAATGACAGCGCCGTCCTCGCCCAAGTTTTTTGAGTATTCTTCTCCTTCGTAGGATTCGGTTTGCTTGCTAAACCATTCAAGTCTGAGTTTGAGTCCCATTTGGCTCGTTCAGCTTTTTGATCTGGTTTTGGTTGAGGGGGTGTCGGCGCTAGTCCCGATGAAGTATTCCAGTCCGGCAGGGAATTTCATGTCGAGTGTTTTCTTTATTTTTTTGAGTTGCTCTTCCGTTATCTCCAGCTCTCCTGGTTCAACGGCGTTGAATGGTTTTGCTTCAGTTATCTGGGCTAGCGCTTCGTTTTGCTCGGCGTTTTTTATGCAAATCTCAAATTGTAGTGAATCGTCTTTCTTGTCGTCTGGATAGAAGCCTGCTATTGAGAAGTAACGCATGGTATCCCTCTTTTTGATGCCTTTTAGTGAATTAGTTGCTGCTGGTTAAAAAAAGCAACAGGTTTCGTGGTAACTCTATTGAGCACGAATTTTCCAGTGCTTCAATTTGAGATGTGTTCAGTGCGTAGTCGTAAAAGTAACTTTCTTCTTTGTCCCAATTCATTATTTTTGCTAGAGCATGAGTGTCAATGCAGAGCATGTTTTCGTATGAGGCAAAGTCTTCGCCGTCTAATGTTCCCATTATTTTGTGTTTCAAGGGTCTATCCTATAGCGCCGTGCCGTGAGTTCATTCATAAAACTTGCTTTTAGGATCCTCCCATTTCCAACGCTTTACGTCGTCGCCACGTACAAACGTTTTGATGGGAAGTGGCTAGTTGTTTTTTACCAATTAGCTCGGTACCGAAATGCAATTTGATAATCGAATTTTTCTGGGGCGATTGAATGCCCAAAGAAGGGCTGGATGATAGATATCCATTCGGCGCGTACATCAAAGCCCCCGTCATATATTTCGGGTTCGCTTTCCAGATCCAGCGCGGTGATTACTGACAAATCATCCCCCAAGTCGTTCGAATATTCTTTGCCTTCGCCCAATTCGGTTTTTTTGTCGTACCAATCCAATCTTATTTTTAAGCCCATCGAATCCTCACAAATATTTTTTGATGTTGCGGTTTTTTCTAGCTTTACCTACTTGCACTCCCGTCCGATGATCGAACGCGCCTAAATGACTTCCGTCGCTTGCGCGATATACCTCTAGCTCGCCATGTTGGGAGTCCCATTCGTAAATGGTCCGTCCTTTAGGATCAACCCAACGTTCTCTGAGTCCAGCCCCTCCTTGTTTTGGTGTTTTCTTTTTTACCTCTTTGAGATTTGAAAAACCGGTAATTTCTTCGGTTTCTGGTGCTGGATAGTAGTCATGGTCGGCGTTACCGCTTCGCCTGACAGAGACCACGACATAAACCGGCCGAACCCCCGAATCCGCCGGGAACACCAGAATAAAATCCTTGTACTCCGGCGGATAGATCGGATCGACGATGATGCTGTCAGCCATCGGCGTCGGCGGATAGATCCAAATAGGTGGCGCCTGGGGCGCCGCTTCGAGAGCCGGAATGCCGAGGGTGTCAGCCGGATTGATAGCCGGCGTCCAGATCAGCTCGATCCCATCACCCAGGTCGGCGATGAACTGATCGGCTCGCGACGTGAACTGAACAACATCAACCATTTCCCAATCGGGATGCTGGCCGGTATAGAAGCCATACCCCTTGAGACTGCCGTCGGCCTGCTGCTCGACGCTCAGGCGCATGCGGCTGCGGGCCTGCTTGAGGTCGCGTAGCTGGTCTTCGCTATAGAGCGCGCTGTCGCCCAGGTTCGAAGGCCAGAGCAGGGCAACGATGCCTGTCAACAGGGCAGCGCCGACGGTGCCGCCAGCAACTGCAGCCGCGGAAGTCGCCGAACCACCCAGCGCGAGCCTGCCCAAGGTAACGGGAACCGTGCCAGCGCCGATCCGCTTGAGGGGGATCGTGCCGGATGGATCGGCGCTGCGACCACCGAGCCACATGAGTTCGCCGTACTGCTTGACCAGATCTGCCGGGACGTAGCCGTTGGGGTTGTTGTAATCGATGATGCCGTTGGGGAGCTTGCAGCTCTTGGCAAACACGCTTCCGGTCACGCTGAATACGGGCTTTTTATCCACCGTGGCCCAGCGCTCTCGTTCATAGGCTGCCTGCCGGGCAAGCATGGCTTCGTAAGCCAACTGCCGGGCTTCGCGCTCGGCCAGTTCGCTGGCGGTCATGTCCCGATAGGTGACGTGATGCCCGTCGCCGCCGGGCGGGTTTCGGACCTGGGGGATGTCTTTTTTGCGTGTCGCCACGTAGTGAATCTCGTCCGCTAAATGCAGCGCAGACGCTAACGCGGGAAGAGAGGGGCGCGATGTAGGAGGTTTCTTGAAGTGGTCGTTCCGGTTTCCTCAAAACAGGTAGGGCTGGCTATGAGGGGGCGGAACAATGTGAGGTGTCAGATGGGGCTGTCAGTCAGTGGGCAACCGCAACTCGCGAGCCGACGTCGCCTTGCGCCTTTGCCTACAACTACGCCAGAATCCGCCGGCTTGTTCGCCTTGGGTTGCGTCGGTAGTTTGGGACCTGTCACTGCTCATCAGTGATCGGGTTTAGTCGCCCAGGGTGAAACAGGTTGTGCAAGGCGTCATCCAGTCGGGATTCCCATCCTGCACTCGATGGTGGCTGTGCGCAGGGCGTCCTCGGACGCGCCGGTTTCTTGTTTCCCCGGTCGACTAACCTGCGTACAGCTGCCCCCCATCGTTTAGTCGCGAGTGGGTGATGGCTCCAACTACAGGAAACAAGATAATGGCAAAAGATACTCCGAACCCTCCTGATGCGAACGAACACGTCTCCCGTGCTCAGTCTGCCCGCAACAAGAAAATCGACGACGCTGCCACGCGAGCGTTGGATTTTTACCTGAAACCCAAGCCTAAGAGCGAAACGTCTGACAAGACCGACTCCATTTTACGGATTGATCCGAGTGTGGATTCTGAGTGTTTGCTTGCGAATCTCAGTGAGAACCTGGCTTCGGCGAATGCCATGATCAGTGATTTGGCGTTTGATCTGGATGGATCGCGGCGACGTGTTGCGATGGGGATTTTGCAGGTGATTGAGGTGAGTGAGCTGTTGGCGAATCGGGCGTTGGATATTGTTGAGGTGAGGTAGGGCAGCAGCCCTACGTGCTGCCCAGAATGAAAAAAGGTCTTGCCTAGCAAGACCTTTTTTGTGCCCGAGGGAGACTCGGTAACCGTCCGCCCAGCACCCTCTCCTGACAGCCCTCCAAATTGGCCAAGATAGTGGACACCATTTTTTAGTGGACACTATCTTGGATACAGTTGCC
>NZ_LMDO01000053.1:0-4351 GCF_001425105.1 Pseudomonas sp. Root401
CGGGGCGTGTTCAAGGGCGTCGACCAAGGTGGCCACCGCCTGGGCCAGGTAAGCGGCGATGCGTTGCGGGTCGATGCCGGTGATGGATTGGGCGGTCACGGAGAAATCGTCGCCTTCATCCGCCACGGCCACTTCGATCGGGTAGTTGGTCCGGGCTTCATTGCTCAGGAAGCGCACGCCGTCCCAGGCCAAGACCTGATCGTCGTTGGCCAGCGAGCCGCCGTCGGTCTGATGACGATAATTGAGCAGCGTGGTGAACAGCGGCAGGCCCGCGCCGACAGCGCTGCAACGTTGCGCCAGGGCCAGGGACGCCTGTTCGTGGGCGAGCAGTTCGCTGAGGTCGCGATAGGTTTCGTCCACCAGCGCGCTGACGCCGAACCCGGCCAGTTGCACCCGTACCGGCAAGGTGTTGATGAACACGCCAAGGGCCCGGTCGGCGCCCAGTGAACCTTGCAGGCGCCCGGCGACCACGGTGCCGAACACCACGTCGTCGCGGCCGGTGCAGCGCCCGAGCACTTGGGCCCAGGCAATATGAAACAGCACGGCCGGCGTCACCCCGGCCAGGCGCGCTTGAGTGCGGATCCGCAGATTCAGGTCGCGGTCCAGACGCACGCTGGTTTCGACCACCTGGGCGCCATCGCCCTGGACGTCCAGCACGCCGAACGGTGCGGTGGGTTCGTCGACACTGGCCAGGCGGCGAGTGAAATAGGTTTCATGGGCCTGGGGCGGCGTGGCTAGCACCTGGGCGACAAACTCGCGATAAGGCATGGGCGTCGGCAAATGGGCGCCCTGGCCCTGCATCAGTTGCTGGATTTCTTCGAGAACGATGCCCAGGGACACGTGGTCGCTGATCATGTGGTGGTCCAGCAGGGCCAGCCACCAGCGTTCGGAGTGCGGATCCTGGGCGATGCAGGCGCGCATCAGGGGGGCCAGTTGCAGATCCAGGCGCAGGTGGCGTGGATCGCTCAAGCGCTCCAGTTGAGTACGCGGATCTTCATCGGCGGCCAGGTTGATGGCTTGGACCGGCAGTACGGCCTGGCGCTGCACCACCTGCACTGGCTGCGGCTGTCCGACCCAATGCACGGCACTGCGCAGAATGTCATGGCGATCAATCACCACCTGCAAGGCGCTGACAAAGGCGTCGAGGCGCGGGCGGTCGTCGAACTCGATCATCGAGCGCACCAGGTAGGCGTCGCCTTCATGCCCGAGCAAATGGTGGAACAGGATGCCCTGTTGCAACGGGGCCAGGGGATAGATGTCCTGAACGTTGGCTGCGCCACCAGGCACGGCGCTGACGATACGCTCCAGTTGCGCCGGGGTCAGTTCCACCAGTGGCAACATATCCGGTGTCAGCGCGGTGCAGTCGGCCGGAATGCGGTTGGCCGGCGCGAGGAACAAGACCTCGTCGTTGCGACTCAGGGCCTGGGCCATTTCCCCCAGGCTGGGGGCGGTGAACACGGTGCGTACCGTGGCGCTCAGGCCATGCTGGCGCAGTCGATCGATCAGGCTCACGGCCAGCAGCGAATGCCCGCCGAGTTCGAAGAACCGGTCATGTCGGCCGACCTTCTCGATGCCCAGCAAGTCTTGCCAGACCGTCGCGACGATCTGTTCGATCTCGCCCCGAGGTGCCTCGTAGGCTCGGCTGGCGAACGCTTCCTGGCCCGGAGCGGGCAAGGCGCGGCGGTCCAGCTTACCGTTGGGTGTCAGCGGCAGAGCCTCGAGTTGGACGAAGGCGCTGGGCACCATGTAGTCGGGCAGGGCTGCCAGCAAGACGCTGCGCAACTGCTCCACCTGCACCGGTTCACCGCACAGGTAGGCGATCAAGCGCTTGCTGTCCGATTGGCCCGGTTGGCTTTCCTGGGCCACCACCACCGCTTCACGCACACCAGCGCAGCCGGCAAGGACGGCTTCGATCTCGCCCAGTTCCACGCGGAAGCCGCGGATCTTCACCTGGTCGTCGTTGCGTCCCAGGTACTGCAGGGTGCCATCGGCCAACCAGCGGCCGAGGTCGCCGGTCTTGTACAGGCGCGCGTCCGGGTCGGTGCTGAACGGGTCGGCGATGAATCGCTCGGCCGTCAACGCCTGGCGATTGAGGTAACCGCGAGCGACACCGACGCCACCAATGTGAATCTCGCCGGCAACTCCGAGCGGGACGAGGTTGCCGCTGGCATCGAGTACGTGCAGTTGGGTGTTGCGCACCGGTTTGCCAATGGAGCGGAAATCATCGTGGTCGCTTTCCATCAGACGGATCGAGGCGTTTACGGTGGCCTCGGTCGGACCGTAGGCGTTGAACAGCGCCGGGCGATGGCCGGCACGGGCGAACCATTGGCTTACGGCCTGCTTGCCCACCGCTTCGCCGCCGATCATGAACTGGCGCAACGAGGCCGGCAGCGGCACATGCTGGTCGCGGCTGACTTGTTGCCAGAACACGGTCGGCAGGTTCGCGACGGTTATCCCATGTTGTTCGCACAGCATGGCGAAGGCCGCGGTGCCGGCAATCCAGGCATCGCTGCGCAGTACCAGGGTGGCACCGGACAGCAAGGCACCAAAGATCTCTTCCACCGACATGTCGAACGTCATGGTGGCGAATTGCAGGACGCGATCACGAGGGTTGAGACCATAGCGTTCTTGCAGGGCACCGATCTGGTTGCACACCGAACGATGTTCGAGCATCACCCCCTTCGGTTTGCCCGTAGAACCGGAGGTGTACATGACGTAGGCCAGGTGCCGGGAGGTCAAGCCTTCGATCCTTGGGTTGTGGTCGTCGCCTGTGGCCGTGTCATCCAGCGACAGTTGCGCAATCTCCAGCGGTGGCAGTTGTTCAGCCAAGCGGCCCTGGGTCAGTAGTACCCGAGGCGAGCTGTCGCTGAGCATGTGCTGCAAGCGGTCCTGCGGATAGTTCGGGTCCAGCGGCACATAGGCACCGCCGGCCTTGAGGATGGCCAGGATGCCAATGATCATTTCGGGGCTGCGTTCCACCAGCAGCGCCACGCGCTCGTCCGGACGCAGGCCGGCGGCGATCAAGCGGTGGGCGATGCGGTTGGCCCGGGCATTGAGTTCGGCGTAGCTGAGCTGGGTGCCCTCCGCCTGGACCGCGATGGCCTGTGACTGGGCCTGCACATGCTCTTCGAACCATTCGTGCACCAGCCGGCCTTCGGGGAAGGGGGCGTGGGTCTGGTTGAAAGCGCCGAGCAACTGCCGACGTTGCAGGTGGTCCAGCAACGGCAGGGTCGCCAGCGGCTGCGCCGCATCGTCGAGCATGGCGTCGAGCAGGTGCAGCAAATGCTGGCCCCAACGGGCGATGGTGCTCTCATCGAACAGGTCGGTGGCGTATTCGAATTGACCGCTGATACGGTCGCCGTCGTCGTTGAGGGACAGGCTCACATCGAACTGGGTGGTGCCGGTGGGCTGGGGCAGCGGCGTCAGGCTCAGGCCGGGCAGNCGCATCGTCGAGCATGGCGTCGAGCAGGTGCAGCAAATGCTGGCCCCAACGGGCGATGGTGCTCTCATCGAACAGGTCGGTGGCGTATTCGAATTGACCGCTGATACGGTCGCCGTCGTCGTTGAGCGACAGGCTCACATCGAACTGGGTGGTGCCGGTGGGCTGGGGCAGCGGCGTCAGGCTCAGGCCGGGCAGCTCCAGGGCTTGGTCGCGCGGGGTATTGCCCAGCACCAACATCGCCTGGAACAGCGGGCTGTGACCGAGGCTGCGTTCCGGTTGCAGGGCTTCGACCACTTGCTCGAACGGCAGGTCCTGATGGCTGTAGGCGTCGAGGGTGGTGGCCTTGATCTGCTCCAGCAATTGGTCGACGCGACTGTGGGCCTGGACGTCGATGCGCAGGGCCAGGGTGTTGACGAAGAAGCCGATCAAGGCCGGTGGTGGCCTTGATCTGCTCCAGCAATTGGTCGACGCGACTGTGGGCCTGGACGTCGATGCGCAGGGCCAGGGTGTTGACGAAGAAGCCGATCAAGGCCTCGGTTTCCCGCCGTGGGCGGTTGGCGACCGGTGTGCCGACCACCACCTGCGGTTGATTGCTCAGGCGCGAAAGCAAGATCGACCAGGCGCCGAGCAGGGTCATGAACGGGGTCAGGCCCTGCTGCTGGCTGAAGCGGCGCAAGCGAACGCTAAGGGGCGCGGGCAACTGCAGCGCCAACGCAGCGCCTTGATAGCTTTGCACTTGCGGCCGTGGATGATCGCTGGGCAGTTCCAGCAGCGCCGGGGCGCCGTCCAGATGTGCTTTCCAGAAACCGATCTGGGTGTGCAGGCGTTCACCTTGCAGGTGCTGCTGTTGCCAGTTGGCGTAGTCGGCGTATTGCAGGGTCAGGGGCGGCAGCGGGTCGTCGAGCTGCT
>NZ_LMDO01000054.1:0-2039 GCF_001425105.1 Pseudomonas sp. Root401
CGGAATGGTGATGGTCTGGCCGTTCGACAGGGTGATAACCAACGGAGCATCGGTCACTGGTGCATTGACCGAAGCGGTGTACACCACGGTGCCGCCTTCGGCCACCGTCGAAGTCGCTGTGAGCGAAACGGTGCTGGTGTCGATGGTGTCGGTAACGTCAGTCACCGCTGGSGTGGTGCTCGGAACCAGGTTCTCGAAATTACCGCCAGTGGCCTTGTCGATGCTGACTTCGACTTTGCCGGCGTCTTTGTAGACGTCATCTTTTGGCGCATCGACGGTGGTGCTCGGAACCAGGTTCTCGAAATTACCGCCAGTGGCCTTGTCGATGCTGACTTCGACTTTGCCGGCGTCTTTGTAGACGTCATCTTTTGGCGCATCGACGGTCACGGTGCCGGTGGTGGCGCCTGCTGCGATGTTGATYACSGCGCCGTTGCTCAAGGTGACGGTCACTGGTGAGCCGGCGGCGTTGGTCAATGTTGCGGTGTAGACGATCGAGCCGCCTTCGGCTACTTCGGTAGACGCGGACAGGCTCAGGCCATCTTTTGGCGCATCGACGGTCACGGTGCCGGTGGTGGCGCCTGCTGCGATGTTGATCACCGCGCCGTTGCTCAAGGTGACGGTCACTGGCGAGCCAGCGGCGTTGGTCAGGGTGGCGGTGTAAACGATGGAGCCGCCTTCAGCAACGCTATCGGTTGCACTCAAGGTCAGGCCGGTAGTGTCCTGCACATCGGTAACGGTGGTGTTCGCCGGAGTGGCGTCGATGTCCAGTTTTTCGTAGTTACCGCCCTGGGCGTCGTCGATCTTCACGCTCAGGTTGTCGCCGCCCGCGAGGGCGTCGTTTGGCGTGACGAAGTTCACGGTGCCGCTGCTGGCGCCAACCGGAATGGTGATGGTCTGGCCGTTCGACAGGGTGATAACCAACGGTGCGTCGGTCACGGGTGCATTGACCGAGGCGGTGTACACCACGGTGCCGCCTTCAGCGACGGTGGACGTTGCGGTCAGGCTCACGGTCGAGGTGTCGATGGTGTCGGTAACGTCAGTCACCGCAGGCGTGGTGCTCGGAACCAGGTTCTCGAAGTTGCCGCCAGTGGCTTTATCGATGCTGACTTCGACTTTGCCGGCGTCTTTGTAGACGTCGTCTTTTGGCGCATCGACGGTCACGGTGCCGGTGGTGGCGCCTGCTGCGATGTTGATCACCGCGCCGTTGCTCAAGGTGACGGTCACTGGCGAGCCAGCGGCGTTGGTCAGGGTGGCGGTGTAAACGATGGAACCGCCTTCGGCGACAGTGTCAGTTGCCGAGAGCGTCAGACCAGTAGTGTCCTGCACATCGGTAACGGTGGTGTCCGCCGGGGTGGCGTCGATGTCCAGTTTTTCGTAGTTGCCGCCCTGGGCGTCGAGGGCGTCGTTTGGCGTCACGAAGTTCACGGTGCCGCTGCTGGCGCCGACCGGAATGGTGATGGTCTGGCCGTTCGACAGGGTGATMACCAACGGAGCATCGGTCACTGGTGCATTGACCGAAGCGGTGTACACCACGGTGCTGCCTTCAGCGACGGTGGACGTTGCGGTCAGGCTCACGGTCGAGGTGTCGATGGTGTCGGTGACGTCAGTCACCGCTGGGGTGGTGCTCGGAACCAGGTTCTCGAAATTACCGCCAGTGGCTTTATCGATGCTGACTTCGACCTTGCCGGCGTCTTTGTAGACGTCATCTTTTGGCGCATCGACGGTCACGGTGCCGGTGGTGGCGCCTGCTGCGATGTTGATCACCGCGCCGTTGCTCAAGGTGACGGTCACTGGCGAGCCRGCGNTTATCGATGCTGACTTCAACTTTGCCGGCGTCTTTGTAGACGTCGTCTTTTGGCGCATCGACRGTSACGGTGCCGGTGGTGGCGCCTGCTGCGATGTTGATCACCGCGCCGTTGCTCAAGGTGACGGTCACTGGCGAGCCGGCGGCGTTGGTCAGGGTGGCGGTGTAAACGATGGAACCGCCTTCGGCGACAGTGTCAGTTGCCGAGAGCGTCAGACCAGTAGTGTCCTGCACA
>NZ_LMDO01000054.1:2083-3369 GCF_001425105.1 Pseudomonas sp. Root401
GTCGCCGCCCGCGAGGGCGTCGTTTGGCGTCACGAAGTTCACGGTGCCGCTGCTGGCGCCGACCGGAATGGTGATGGTCTGGCCGTTCGACAGGGTGATAACCAACGGAGCATCGGTCACTGGTGCATTGACCGAAGCGGTGTACACCACGGTGCCGCCTTCAGCGACGGTGGACGTTGCGGTCAGGCTCACGGTCGACGTGTCGATGGTGTCGGTRACGTCAGTCACCGCWGGCGTGGTGCTCGGAACCAGGTTCTCGAAGTTACCGCCAGTGGCTTTATCGATGCTGACTTCRACTTTGCCGGCGTCTTTGTAGACGTCGTCTTTTGGCGCATCGACAGTGACGGTGCCGGTGGTGGCGCCTGCTGCGATGTTGATYACAGCGCCGTTGCTCAGGGTCACGGTCACTGGTGAGCCGGCKGCGTTGGTCAGGGTGGCGGTGTAAACGATGGAACCGCCTTCGGCGACAGTGTCAGTTGCCGAGAGCGTCAGACCAGTAGTGTCCTGCACATCGGTAACGGTGGTGTCCGCCGGGGTGGCGTCGATGTCCAGTTTTTCGTAGTTGCCGCCCTGGGCGTCGTCGATCTTCACGCTCAGGCTGTCGCCGCCCGCGAGGGCGTCGTTTGGCGTCACGAAGTTCACGGTGCCGCTGCTGGCGCCGACCGGAATGGTGATGGTCTGGCCGTTCGACAGGGTGATMACCAACGGAGCANCAGGGTGGCGGTGTAAACGATGGAACCGCCTTCGGCGACAGTGTCAGTTGCCGAGAGCGTCAGACCAGTAGTGTCCTGCACATCGGTAACGGTGGTGTCCGCCGGGGTGGCGTCGATGTCCAGTTTTTCGTAGTTGCCGCCCTGGGCRTCGTCGATTTTGACGCTCAGGTTATCGCCGCCTGCGAGGGCGTCGTTTGGCGTSACGAAGTTCACCGAAGCGGAGCTGGCACCGACTGGGATGGTAATGGTCTGGCCGTTGCTCAACGTCACGACGAGCGGGGCATCAGTGACCGGTGCGTTGATGGTAATGGTCTGGCCGTTGCTCAACGTCACGACGAGCGGGGCATCAGTGACCGGTGCGTTRACCGASGCKGTGTAAACSACRGTCCCACCTTCGGCCACCGTCGAAGTCGCWGTGAGCGAAACGGTGCTGGTGTCGATGGTGTCGGTAACGTCAGTCACCGCTGGSGTGGTGCTCGGAACCAGGTTCTCGAAGTTACCGCCAGTGGCCTTRTCGATGCTGACTTCAACTTTRCCRGCGTCTTTGTAGACGTCGTCTTTTGGCGCATCGAC